>WRFF01000104.1 GCA_009778945.1 Clostridiales bacterium
AAACCGATACGATCCATCTATACCGATTTCAGGATCTGAATATCCTGCTTGACGTAAACAGCGGCGCCGTCCATATCGTAAGCGAACGTGTGGCGGCGCTGCTTGCGTTCTTCGAAGAAAACCCGGAGGCGAAGTGGAAGGCGGAAGAAAGCGCCGCGCCGGACACGACCGCCGCCGAAATAGACGCGCTTGTCCGTGAGGGCTCGCTCTTCGCGGCGGACGCGCCTGAGGAAACGGTCACGCCCGAGCGGCGCGGCGCCGTCATCAAGGCGCTCTGCCTGCATGCGGCGCACGACTGCAACCTGCGCTGCGCCTATTGTTTCGCGGATACGGGCGGCTACTCCGGGCCGCGCGGCCTGCTGCCGCTCGAAACCGGGCAGCGCGCGATCGACTTTCTGCTTGAAAATTCCGGCGCGCGGAAAAATCTTGAACTCGATTTTTTCGGCGGCGAACCGCTGATGAATTTTGACGTGGTGAAAGCGCTTGTCCGTTACGGGCGCAAACGCGAATCGGCGTACGGGAAACATATCCGCTTTACGGTCACGACGAACGGGCTCCTGCTTGACGACGCGAAGACAGCCTTTATCAACGAGCATATGGACAATGCAATCATCAGCCTCGACGGGAGGCCGGAAATCAACGACCGGCTGCGAAAAACCGTATCCGGCGAGGGCAGTTACGGCTTCATTATTGAAAACCTGAAGCGCTTTGCGCAGGCGCGAGAGCTTGCCGGAAAGCTCTATTATGTGCGCGGGACATACACGAAATACAACCGGGATTTCGCGGAGGATGTCCGCTTTCTTGCGGATCAGGGCTTCCAAAATATCTCCGTGGAGCCGGCGGTCTGCGGCGGGGACGGCGGGACAAAAGGGGACGGCCCTTCTGTCCCCGAGAAATCTACCGTCCCGCCATGGGCGCTGACCGAGGCCGACCTGCCTGCGCTGCTTGCCGAGTACGACCGGCTAACGGAACTGTTGCTCGCGCGCGAAGAGGAAGGCAGGCCCATCTCCTTCTTTCATTTCAATATCGACCTCTCACAGGGCCCCTGCGTCTACAAACGCGCGGCCGGCTGCGGCGCGGGCACGGAATATGTGGCAGTCACGCCCGAAGGCGACATTTATCCCTGCCACCAGTTCGCGGGGGAGCCGGGCTGGAAACTCGGAAATGTGAACGAACTTGCCGCGGCCGGCTATCGCGGTTTTGAAAATCGGCATTATGATTATTTCAACCGGGCGCATATTTTCAGCAAGGAAGGCTGCGCGGGCTGCTGGGCCAAATATTATTGCAGCGGCGGCTGCCACGCGAACGCAGTGCATTTTGAAGGGGATATATTGAAACCGCACCGGCTCTCCTGTGCGCTCGAACGGAAACGCGTCGAATGTGCGATCGGCGTGCTGGCAAAACGCGCGCTGCGGGACGCGACAGACAAGTGATGAAAAATGGCATAAAAATTGCCATAATGCGTGTCTTTTTTATCAAGAAAGCTACCGTAAAAAAGCGATAATATCGTCCGCCGTGATGAGCCCGGAGCAGATACCTTTGCTCATGCGGTTGGCCGCGGTTGTATAAAAACTGTTGCCGCCGAAGAATTCGCGCGGCCCGCCCTCGCTCACGACTCCGCCTGCAAAGAACAATGCGCAGCGATCCGCGTGGCGCGCGCAGAATTCCACATCGTGCGAAACCATCAGGATGGACGCTCCCTCTTCCTCCGTCAGGCGCCGCAGGATGCGCGCAAACTTCCCCTTGAAGAAACTGTCCATACCTTTCGTCGGCTCATCCATCAAAAGAAGGCGCGGTTTTGTGAGCAGCGCCATCGCAAGCGCCGCGCGCTGCTGTTCGCCGCCGCTGACGTCATAGGGATGACGCGCGAGAAGGTCCGTGATCTCCGTGAGTTCGGCGACGCGCGCCACTTCCCCTGCGATATCGACGCCGCGTTTTGACACAAGGCGTTTCCCCCCGGAATCTCCTGTGCCGGAGCGTCCTGCGCAAGCCGCCGCTGTATCCGCCAGATCGTCGTAGATCGTATTCCGCGTAAACAGCGTCTGCGGATCCTGCGGCAACGCCGCAAGTCCCGCGTCCGAAAGCGCCCGCCCGCCGGCCTTCGCGGGGTCGAGCCCCAGCGTCTTCGCTTTTCCGCGATACGCGCGGTTTTCTCCCGTAATGACACTGAGCATCGTGCTCTTCCCCGTCCCGTTGCCGCCGACAACGCAGAGAAAATCCCCTGTACGCAGGGTGAGCGACAGATCGCGCAGCACATCGGGCTCTTCGCGGCCATAACGGAACCAAAGGTCTTTGAGCTCAAGGACCGGCTGCATGGGGCCGGTTTTCGCCGGCGTCTCACGAGACACCTGTGTGTCTGAAGGGGTTGGTTCCTGAAGCGCTTCACGCTCGGGGGAGACAGAAGGGGACGGTTCCTGAGGCGCTTCACGCTTGCGTGAGCCGCAGGAACCGTCCCCTTCTGTCTCCCCTTCTGTCTCACGGGAACCGTCCCCTTCTGTCCCATCGTTTCGCCCGGCCTTACGTTCCAGATACAGCCGCCCTTCCCGCACGGTGCACGGGATATTCCAGTTCCCCTCTTCCTCGATCGCCAAATAGACGCGCATCGGCGTCGGCATCGCCAGCAGCATCGGATCGCCCGTCTCGCGCAGTTGATAACCGACCGCGGAAGGGTCCCCATCCGCAATGACGTGTCCCCGATCCATCACAACCACATGATTGGCGCGGGGCAATGCGCTTTCGAGCCGATGTTCCGAAAGCAGGACCGTCGTCCCGATCTCGTCGTTGATCTTTTTCAGCGCGCCTATGAAATCTTCCGCTGCGATCGGGTCAAGCTGCGCGGTCGGCTCGTCCAGGATCAGGAGGCGCGGCTGCATAGCCATGACCGCCGCGAGCGCCAGCATCTGCTTCTGCCCGCCGGAAAGTTCATAGACGGAGCGGAAATACCATTCCTGAATCCCGAAGAAACTCGCCATCTCCGCGACGCGGCGCCGAATCACGGCGCTCTCCGTACCGAGGCTTTCGAGCCCGAACGACAGCTCGTGCCACACCT
This sequence comes from Clostridiales bacterium, assembly GCA_009778945.1. Lineage (GTDB taxonomy): Bacteria > Bacillota > Clostridia > Peptostreptococcales > Anaerovoracaceae > WRFF01. Next base: position 3,050 of record WRFF01000104.1, read on the forward strand.
TGTCCGTCACGATCTGGTTGTCCGGGTTTTGCTGCACAAAACCGATCGCTTCTGTCTGCGCCCGCGGGTCGAGGCCCGCAAGCGGACGGCCTTCAAAGAGCAGCTCCCCTTCGCGCGCGCCGTAAGGCGTAAGCGCAGGTTTGAAATGACGCAGCAGCGTGCTTTTCCCGCAGCCGGATTTTCCGCAAACGACTGTGAAAGAGCCTGTTTCGATCCTCAGCGTGACGCCGGAAAGCGCCGGCCGCTCCCCATCCGGATAGGTGAAGCCCAGGTTTTTGGTTTCAAGCAGCGTCATACGGAACCTCTGCGTCCCTGGCTTCCGGCGAGCCAAGGGGACGGTTCCTGCGGCTCACGCAAGCGTGAAGCGCCGCCGAAACCGTCCCCTTGGTTCGCCGGAATTCTCCCGCGCAGCGCGCGGAAGAGCAGACGCTCGCGAATCTCGAGAAATGAGGGCAGAAAACAGAGAACGGCGTGCACGGCATATGCGTACGCGGCGCCCCGCATCTGAAACGCAGGGAAATACTGCACCTGCAGCGCGCCGGCCGCCGCGGCGATGACGGTAACGGCAATCAGCGCGCAGAGCAGCGGAAACAGCACGCCGTCGCGCCCGTCGAACCGCTCGTTGGAATACGTCGTACGCCCCGGCAGGCCGTAGCCGCGTGCGCGCATCGAATCGCTTGTCTCGATCGCATTTTCAAGCGCCCAGGTGACGAGCGCCGACAGGATCCGCCCTCCGCTGCGGATACGGCCGGACAGCCCGTCAAAACCGAGTCCCCGGCGCGCCGCCGCCGTACGTTTCGCCTGCGCCTGATAGCGCGGAAAAAAGCCGAGCGTCATGGAAAAAATCAGCGCGACAGCAGGAATGACCCGCCCGAAGAGCCAGAGAAATTTATCCGAGGAAACGATGGCGGTATAACACGAAAACCAAAGGAGGACCGCGCCGATCATAAGCGCCGCGCAGGCGCCGTAGAGAACCGATTCGAGCGTTATGGGATTGTACCCGAGATACGTGAGAATCGTCACGCCCTGATGGTTGAACAGCGGATTGAGCACAACGCAGACCGCCATGAGCGGCAGTACGAGGCCGAAGTTGAAGCGAGCCGCGGGCCTGCCTCGCAGCAGGAACGAATACAGCATCGCGCCCGTGAACGCAATCACAAGAAACACGGGCTGCAGGAGCAGAATGGTGATTAACACCACATAAGCGAAATACAGAAAAATTATGACGGGATGGAAACCCGCGAACGCGCCCTTCCCGGATTCAAAGCTGTTCATCCGCGCGCTCTCCATCCAAACGAAACGTTTTGCGTCCTGAGGAAATGCATCTTCCCTACTTCTGCGCACCGCTTGCGCCTACATCCGCGCCAAGGTCGCAGGTATAACGCCAACAAATCGCGTCTCCGTTCTTTAGCTTCTGCAAAGAGCTGCTTTGGCCGGGATAATCGCCGTTCACGCTGTAGCGCCAGCCCGACCCCGGGCCGGCGTCAAATTCATAGAGGTTGCCGATCCCTTCGACATACGCGCCGCCGGATACGGCGGCGCCTGTGAATTCCATTGGCAGCTTCCCGTCTTTGCAGACACGCGCGAGCACGTCGAAGACCGTCTCGCCATTTTTGAACGCCACCGTTTGCTCGGCGAGCAGAATACCGTCCGCCGGAACGAGCGAAACTTTGGAAGATTTCAGTTGATCCCTGTGGTCAAGCAGGGTTTTACAGTCAATTTCTATTGTGCATCTGCCCGAGCCGCCGGAAGCGTTCGCAACAGATGAACCCCCGGAAGCGCCGGCCGCGGAATTGTCAACCACGACGGCCGCGGAATTGCCAGTCACGCCGGCCGTTCCGGTCGCATCCGCCGCACCGCCGCACCCGAACAATCCCGCGCACAGGACAACCAAAAGCGCCGTGCACAGAACGGCGCGAAAAGGGATCCGATTCTTATAATTGGGGATTTTACGCGGGGTCATGATCCTGCTGCGGGCCGCGCAGCATTTCGAGCCCGTGCGCGAGCGCCGGCAGCACCGCCTCAAGGTTTTCGCGAATCGCTTTCGGATGGCCCGGCAGATTGATGATCAGCGAACCGCCGCGGATACCCGCCGCCATGCGCGAGAGCATCGCGCGGTTCGTGACTTTGAGGCTCGCGGCGCGCATCGCCTCCGGGATACCCGGCGTCAGGCGTTCGCAAACCGCAGCCGTCGCCTCGGGCGTCACGTCGCGTGGAGAAAAACCCGTCCCGCCCGTCGCCGCGACAAGCGCGATATCCATTTCATCGGCGCAGCGCGCGAGCGCCGCCTCAATCAGCGGCTGTTCGTCGGGTACGATTTCCGTATGAACGATCCTGTAGCCCGCCTCTTCCAACATGGAACAGACAAGCGGGCCGCCCGTATCCTCCCGCGCGCCCGCGGCGCCCTTATCACTGACGGTAATGACCGCCGCCGTATAGCCCGCCGCCGCTTTGGTTTCGCTCACGACAGCACCTCGATCGCGTCTCCGGGCCGGACCCGGCCCTCCGTGACCACTTCCGCAAAAATCCCTTCGCGCGGCATCACGCAGTCGCCCGTCAGCTTCCGGATCTCGCAGCCCTGGTGGCATTCCTTGCCGATCTGCGTGACTTCCATCTCCGTCTCCCCGACGCGCAGCCGCGTCCCGATCGGAAGTTTGTAAAGCACAAGCCCCTCCGTCAGGATGTTCTCCGCAAAATCCCCGGGCGCGAGCCCCGGGAACGCGCCGCGCAGCGTATCCACGCTCTCCTCCCCGAGCAGCGAAACGCGCCGCTTCGGATCGTCCCCGTGCGCGTCGCCGACCACGCCTTCGCCCTTTCGTATTTCAATCTCCTCCACCGGATGTTTGCGCACGCCTTTGCGCTCGCTGACACATACCGCCTTGACTGTCGCCATT
>WRFF01000105.1 GCA_009778945.1 Clostridiales bacterium
CAGTTTCGGCGATATGCTGAAGGTACCGGCTGCGGACGGGCGCACGCTGTCGGATCTGGCGGGCGCCGGAGGGGCTGTACACATGGTTTACGCGCCGTTCGACGCATTGGCGCTCGCGGCGGAACATCCGGAGATGACGTATGTCGTCGCGGCGGTCGGTTTCGAGACGACCGCGCCGGCTTATGCGCTGCTGATTGAGGAGGCGCGAGCACGCGGGCTGCGAAACATCCGTCTGCTTCCGGCGCTCAAATCCGCGCTTGCCGCGATCGAACATGTCTGCCGCATCGGAGAGGATGTGGATGCGTTCCTTGCGCCCGGCCATGTGAGCGTCATCACGGGGACGCGCCCGTACGAGGCGCTCGCTGCGCGTTACGGAAAGCCGATGGTTATCGCCGGTTTTGAGGCACGCCAGCTGCTTGAGGCTGTGAACAAAGCGATCGGCCTGTGCGCAGCCGCCAGGGGAACGCAAATCAAGGAAGGAGAAGGGGGGGACGCGCGGGCTTTGACCGTCAATCTCTATCCGGAAGCGGTAACGGAGTCGGGCAATTCCAAAGCGCTTGCGCTGCTTGATACGTATTTTGAGAAGGAAGACGCCGTTTGGCGCGGGCTTGGCGTCGTCCCCGCTTCGGGGTATCGGCTGCGGGACGCATACCGGGAATGGCTGTATGAAAACGAGGCTGGGATTGAAGCCGGGGGCATAGCAGAAAGAGGTGCCGGGATTGAAGCCGGGGGCATAGCAGAAAGAGGTGCCGGGATTGAAGCCGGAGGCGTAACGGGAAACAGCGCCGGAATCGAAGAGGGCGCTGCACTGCCTGCCGGCTGCCGCTGCGGCGACGTCATTCTCGGGCGTATCGACCCGCCGGACTGCCCGCTCTTCGGGAAGTCCTGCACACCGGCATCCGCCGTCGGGCCGTGCATGGTCAGTTCCGAAGGGGCTTGCGGAATCTGGTTCAAGGGTTAATGAATACAGAAATGAGAGCGTATTATGACACTTTTTTTCGGTTATGGACGATTTTCATCTGAAGTATCGCTGTTTTTTCTCATTTTCTAGCCAATTTTGCAAATAATTCGTCCACAACCGTAATTTTCTGCCATTATTTCGGTTTTTCTTGGCAGTACTGAAAATAAGGTTCAAACTTGTCAACAATAGGTGTGATCGCTAAAACAACACCCCTAGCAGTTCCTGTTCGCCGAGCGAGCCGAGACAGGCGCTCACGTCTGTCATCCGCAGCGCCTCTAAGACCGCATCCTCCCGGTGCGGCGTCCCCCTCAATGCTTCCTCCAGTTCTGCGACGGGCCGCAGCGCGAGGAAGTCGCCGGCGATCCGGGCGTCCCTGATCTCCCCCCCCTTGATGTCAAGAAACACTTCGATCGTTCCGCCGGGGAAGCGTTTTCTATTCGTAAATGTGAACGCCGGCTCACGCCCGAAATTCCATTCGGGGGTGTCGTAACGCCCGCGCGTGATCTCGTCGATCCGCGCGAGTTCGCCGGGTTCAAACTTCCGGCGGCTCAGGCCGCCCTTCGCCCCATAACACTCAATGAGGACTTCCCGGAAGCGTTCGAAGCCCTTTTCGCCGATATGGTCGGAAATATTCGTCACGCGCGACCGCACGGACGCGATCGCTTTTGTCTCAATTTTTTCACGGTCCACCGTCAGCACCCGCGTGAGCTTTTCCATATCCGCGTCGAAAAGCAGTGTCCCGTGACTGCAGATATATCCGTTCCTCACATACTGCGAGACCCCGGAAACCTTTTTTCCGTCGATCAGAATATCGTTGCGCCCCTCGAGCGAAGCCTTCGCGCCGAAGCGCGCGATCGTTTCGATCACAGGTCCCGCGAGCCAGTCCTGTACGAATGATTTTGGATCTGCAGATGCTTTGGCCGTGACGTCTTCTGATTTGGATAGGCGGTGATTTTGCTCCACCGCCGGCGCACTTTCCCCGTATGGCAGGATGATCGTGTACTCAAGCGTGCCTCTGTCCGCGAAAATCGCGCCGCCGCCGCTCGGCCTGCGCGCGATCGTGATGCCGGCGGCTTTCGCGTACGCCAGATCGCATTCGGCTTTCGCAATTTGATTCGCGCCGATCACGACCGTGTCGTCGATGCGCCACAGCAGAAGCGCAGCTTCGCTTGGCTGGATTGTCTGCATCACATATTCTTCCGCCGCGAAAAAGGAAGCGGCTTTCGGCTGGTCATACTCAAAATAGATCATGACTTCATTTTACCCATAATATTTCGTTTATGGCAATCATAACGGACGCAAAACAAAAAAATGTCACTGGTCTCTAAAAAAGACAAGAATAGTTATTGTTTTAGCTGCTTGAGAAGCGAGAAATCTTGATGATAACCAGTAAAATGTCACTAGAGGATGAAAAATGCTTGTTTATTTATTATTTTTTGTCACTGTATGTCCAATATCGACTGATTAGTGACAATTTGCCGGATATGAAGAAATGAAACGGGGAAAAGCAAGGAAAAAATGTCACGGAAACAATCATTTTTGAAAAATAATGACATTCCGTTCATCAAGAACCCAATTTAGCTTATTTCGCGGAAATTCAAAGCGCTGCGCACGATTGACAGGGACGAAGGCAGCTTGTAGAATGAAAATACGTAACGTCGGAAAGGCGACGTTGTCCATTATTATATTTTCAGGATAGAGAGGAGCCTATGTTATGTCCGAAGAAAACCTGCTTTTAACCCCCATAAAAATCGGGACAAAAACCGCCCAGAACCGATTCGCGATCAACGCGATGGAATGTTGCGATGCGGATGCGGAAGGCAGTCCGAGCGAGCGCACTTATGAGCGTTATGAGAAGCTGTTTGAAGGCGGCGCCGGTTTTGTGAATCTCGAAGCCATCACGGTGGAATACGATTATATCAGCCGCGAGCATCAACTGTCGATCATGCCGCGCAATGTGAAGGCGCTTGAAAAATTCATCAAGCATCTGAGGGAGATCAATCCCAATACCATTCTCGTCATGCAGTTGACGCACTCCGGTGAGATCAGCGAGCCAAACTTTTCAAAGCGCGTCCGCGTGACCGAGCAGCCGCTGTACGGATACGAGAATGCGGAACTGATCGGCGCGGACGAGGTCGACAAGATCATCGATATGTTCGTGGAGTCATCGAAGATCGCGCATGCGGTGGGCGCGGACGGTGTGGACCTGAAGTTTTGCCACGGGTATCTGGGCTCGCAGATCCTGCGGCCTTTCAACTGCAAAGACTGGAAATACGGCGGAAGCTGGGAGAACCGCTCGCGGTTTGCTTTTGATATGACCGAGAAAGTCATAAAGGCCGTGAACGACCCGAACTTCCTCGTCGGCTCAAAAGTCTCCATTTTCGAGGGCTTTCCGGGCGGACAGGGCACGGCGGGCCCCGACAGCTCCCTGATGGATCTTACCGAATCCATCGCGCTTATCAAAGGGCTTGAGGAGCGCGGCGCGCAATACATCATCCAGTCCGCGGGTTCGCCGTCGCATACGCTGGCGCTCTCCCAGACGGACAGGAGGATCCCAGACCACGGGTATTTCCACCACTATTTCCAGTGGGTCTGCAAACAGAACCTGAAGCCGGAGACCGTTGTGATCGGATCGGATTATACGATCTACCGCAACGGCAAGGGGAACAATTTCCAGGCGGTCGCGCCCGAAAAGAACAGCCTCGATTTCTGGGGCAACAAAAATATCCGGGAAGGGATCGTCGATATGGTCTGCCTCGGACGGCAAAGCTTTGCGGATCCGTATCTGCCGAAGAAATTTGCCGAAGGAAAAATGGACGAGATCAAATGGTGTACGGCCTGCGATAACTGCATCGAATTCCTGATCCGGCAGGAACCCGTCGGCTGCGCGGTGTGGAATCCGCCCTATACGAAACGGATGCAGGAAATCCGCAAAGAAAAGGGCGAACTCAGAGAAAAGCATACGTAAATTTATTCGGCGAAAAAACAGAACGGAGGAGTATCATGGCTGAAATATTTACAGGGCTTCCAAAAGTAGAGTACAAGGGATCTGGAAGCAAAGATCCGCTCGCGTTCAAATATTATGACGCAGGCAAAGTGGTGTTCGGAAAACCTATGAAAGACCACCTGAAGTTTGCGATGGCGTGGTGGCACAATCTGTGCGCGACGGGCACGGATATGTTTGGGCCCGGGACGGCAACAAAGCTGTTCGGCGCCGAAGCCTACGGCACGATGGAACACGCGCACGCGAAAGTCGAGGCGGCTTTTGAATTTATGGACAAGCTCGGCATCGAATATTTCTGTTTCCACGACGTCGACCTCGTCCCCGAGGCGGCGGACATCAAAGAGACGAACAAGCGCATCGACGAAATTGCGGAGCATATCGCGGAAAAACAGAAGACCGACGGAAAAAAACTGCTTTGGGACACGGCCAATATGTTTTCCAATCCGCGCTATATGAACGGCGCAGGCTCAAGCAACTCTGCAGAGGTTTTCTGCTTCGCGGCGGCGCAAGTCAAGAAAGGGATTGATGTCTCGAAAAGGCTCGGCGGAGACGGTTATGTGTTCTGGGGCGGCCGTGAAGGGTATGAGACGCTGCTCAACACAGATATCGGATTTGAGCAGGAGAATATCGCGGCGCTCATGAAGATGGCCGTTGAGTACGGGCGGAGCATCGGCTTTGCGGGAGATTTCTATATCGAGCCGAAACCGAAAGAGCCGATGAAGCATCAGTATGATTTTGACGCGGCGACGGCGGCGGGTTTCCTGAAGAAATTCGGGCTCGCTAAGGATTTCAAGCTCAATATCGAAGCAAACCACGCCACGCTCGCGGGGCATACCTTCCAGCACGATCTGCGCATCGCGGCGGTTGAAGGTGTGTTTGGCAGTGTGGACGCCAACCAGGGCGATCTGCTGCTCGGCTGGGATACGGACGAATTTCCCTTCAACGTCTACGATACGACCTTCGCGATGTATGAAATCCTGAAGGCGGGCGGCTTTACAAAGGGCGGGCTTAATTTTGACTCCAAGAGCCGCCGCCCAAGCTACACGTACGAAGATATGTTCAAGAGCTTCATCCTCGGCATGGATGCGTTCGCGCTGGGGCTCATAAAAGCCGCGGCCCTTATCGAAGACGGCCGCATCGACGCGTTTGTGAAGGAGCGTTACGCGAGTTACGAAACGACGGAATACGGACGCAAGATACGGAACGGCACGGCGACGCTCGAAGAGCTTGCCGGGATTGCGGAAGGGCTCGGCGCGCCGGCGCTTCCGGGATCGGGCAGGCAGGAAGAGCTGGAGAGCATCGTGAACCAAGTGCTGTTCGGATAAAAATAATATGACAAAAGCTTTATTGGGGATTGACATCGGTACATCGGGTACGAAGACGGTGCTCTTCGGGGTCGGCGGCGAGTTGATCGCGGACCACACGGACGAGTACCCGCTGTACCAGCCGCAAAACGGTTGGGCCGAACAGGATCCGGCCGACTGGTGGCGCGCGACTGTGAACGGAATCCGCGCCGTGCTCGCGCAGAGCAGCGGCGCCGAGATCTGCGGCATCGGGCTCTCGGGGCAGATGCACGGGCTTGTCATGCTGGACGCGGACGGCGAAGTGCTGCGGCGTTCCATCATATGGGCCGATCAGAGGACGGGAGCCGAGGCGGAAGATATGGAGCGCGTCCTCGGCAGGCAGCGCATTATCGAAATCACGGCGAATGCGCCGATGAC
>WRFF01000106.1 GCA_009778945.1 Clostridiales bacterium
TATGCCGCCCGCATCTTCTGATAACTTTCCTCGAGCCCCGCCTCGTCGCGGTCGAAGGAATAGCCGTCCTTCATGATGAACTCGCGGCAGCGCATCAGCCCGTAGCGCGGGCGTGCCTCGTCGCGGTATTTCAGTTGGATCTGATAGAGATTGCGCGGCAACTGCCGGTAGGAGTCGATCTCGTTCCGCACAATGTCCGTGAAAACCTCTTCGGCCGTGGGCCCGAGCGCGAACTCGCGCCCGTGGCGGTCTTTGAGCCGCCAGAGTTCGGGGCCGTAGACCTGCCAGCGCCCCGATTCATGCCAGAGTTCCGCGGGCTGTACCGGCGACGTGCTGATCTCCTGCGCGCCCGCGGCGTCCAGTTCCTCTCGTATGATCTGCTCGATCTTGCGCACCGTCCGCCAGCCGAACGTCATGAAATTGTAGACGCCGGAGACGGATTTGCGCATCATGCCCGCGCGCAGCAGCCAGATATGGCTCGGTATCTCCGCTTCGCTCGGCGCCTCGCGCAGCGTTGTGAAATGAATCTTTGATAATTTCATCAGTCATGCTCCTGTTGCCCTTGCCGCTTTTGTATCAACAATACCACAGCTTCCGCCGCAATGCCCTCCTCGCGGCCCGTGAAACCCAATTTCTCCGTCGTCGTCGCCTTGACGGATACGCGCTCCGGCGGGATGCCGAGCGCTTCCGCCAGGCTGCGCTCCATCTCCGCGTGATACGGCGCTATCTTTGGGCGTTCGCACACGAGCGTGCTATCCGCGTTTTCGGCCGCGTATCCCGCCGCGCGCATCCGGGATACGACGTCCTCGAGCAGCTTCATGCTGGATATACCTTCGTACCGCGCGTCCGTATCCGGGAAAAGCTGTCCGATATCGCCGAGACGAAGCGCTCCGAGGATCGCGTCCATCAGCGCGTGTGTCAGCACGTCCGCGTCCGAATGCCCCTCGAGCCCCCGTTCAAACGGGATCTCCACGCCGCCGAGGACCAGCGGCCCTGAAGCGGCCTGTCCCGCCTTGAAGCGGTGCGCGTCAAACCCTATGCCGACGCGGTGCTCAGACGCCGCGAGCCAGAGGGACGGTTCCTGTGGCTCACGCAAGCGTGAAGCGCCACAGGAACCGTCCCTCTGGCTCGCCGCGTTTTGCAAATCATCTTTCGTCGTGACTTTGCGGTTTGCGGGGTCGCCGGCCACGAGCCGCAGTTCGCCGCCCGCCGCAAGCACCGCCGAACCGTCGTCCGTAACGGCGGCCTTTTTCTCAAGCGCGCGCGTATGCGCCGCTCGGATCAGCGCCAAATCAAAGCCCTGCGGCGTCTGTACGGCCGCAAGTTTTTCACGGGGCAGCGTACGCACAGCCAAGCCGGAGCCAAAAGGGTTTGGCTCCCCTTTTGGCTCCGGCTGCATCTCATAAATCGTATCGGTCACGGGAATGACGGGTATTGCCGCACCCGTCTCCGCGGCGCCTTCCAGCACGCGATCTATAACGTCCGCGGTTACAAACGGCCGCGCCGCATCGTGGATCAGCACCAGACCGCCTTCACAGCGGGGCGAAACTGCGGAAAGTCCGTTTCGGACAGAGGCTGCCCGATCTGCGCCCGCGGGAGCGGTTTTACAGCCATCCGCCGATTCTTCATAACCGGGCGGAACGACGACGACGATCTCATCCACAGCGGGATGTTCAGCAAAAGCGCGGGTTGCCCGCCGAAGCATGGTCCCGCCCTTCATGTCTATGAACTGCTTTGGCCTATCGCTGCCAAAGCGCGTCCCGCTGCCGCCGGCCATGATAAGCGCCGCAACCGGCCGGCCTCTATACATGGCCCCTCAAACCGCTTCCGGCCCTTTTTTCAACCGCGCGAAGATCATACGCCCCGCAGCCGTCTGCAGAACCGTTGTCACAACCGCGTCCACCGTCTCCCCGATCGAACGACGCCCGTCCTCTACAACGATCATCGTGCCGTCGTCCAGATAAGCGACCGCCTGCCCCGCTTCTTTTCCCTCACGCAAAAGATGGATCTTCAATTCCTCGCCGGGAAGCGCGACAGGCCGCAGCTTGCTTGCCAGATCGTTTATATTCAGGACGCTGATCCCTTGAATGCTCGCCACTTTATTCAGATTATAATCGTTCGTGACGACCTTCCCCTTCATCGAGGCCGCGAGCTTCAAAAGCTTCAGATCCACTTCCTCGACATCCTCCAACTCCCTCTCGGCTGCCGTCGGATAGATTTCTATGCCGAAATCCTCCTGTATCCGGTTCAGGATATCGAGCCCGCGCCGTCCGCGGTTCCGTTTGAGATCATCCGAGGAATCCGCAATATGACGAAGTTCGACAAGCACAAAATCGGGGATGATGACGCGCCCTTCGAGGAATCCTACCTTCAGGATATCCGCGATGCGTCCGTCGATAATGACGCTTGTGTCGATGATCTTCGGCGTCGCAGCCTCGGAATGGCGCGAAGGCCGCGCGCCCGAAACGGCGGAAGCCGTACGCGAAGACGCTCCCCCGGCGGCGCCAGGCCGCACGCCTGCAAGCGCCCGAAGCACGCCCGGCCCCTTGCGGTAGCCGAAAAAGACGCCAAGCCAGACGAAGATGATGTAGATGGTCACCGTCACCGCGACGCTGACCGACGGTATGAAATTGAGGCGGACAATCGGTATGCTGATCAGGTACGCGATGATCAGGCCCAGAATCAATCCGAGTACGCCCGCGACCAGATTCGTCGCGGAGATATGCCTCGTTTCCGTATCGAGATTCTTCGCAAACCGGGAATTGAGCTTTACCAATGCGGGTGTTATAAAAAAGAAAATAAGTGCGCTTATGGCCCCGCAAAAGACAGCGAACAATTCCAAATTCGGTTGGGAAATATCTCTGAAAAAGCCGAGGATCTCCGCATAGCTCCCGATATAATCCAGAAGCAGCAATATCCCGAAACCGATCCAGAAACCGAGGAAAGTGATACCGCCCCGTATGAAATTTTTAATCATGTAAGTCGGATAACCTCTCCTTTCCTCAAACCATTACAGCCCGCTCGATCAATACGGTGAGCTCGGCGGACTCCTTCCCGCTCGCAAGCATCAACTCGCTGATCAGGATCTGTTTCGCGTTGGAAAGCATCTTTTTTTCTCCCGTTGACAGGTGTTTCTTGCAATCAACGCGCATCAGGTCACGAACGACCTCCGCCACATAGGTGATCTGCCCGGTCTTCAGTTTTTCCATATTGTCGCGATAGCGGCGGTTCCAAACTTTTGCCATCTCCGCCGAATCACCGCAGAGCGTCTCGCGCACTTTGTCGATTTCCGCCTCTTTAATCACACTGCGCACGCCGACATCCTCGCAACGGTCGCAAGGGATCATGATCCGTATGTCGTTTTGCGGGATCAGCAGGATATAATATCTCCGCTTTTCACCCATCATCGTTTGTTCTTCGATTGCTTCTATCGTCCCGGCCCCGTGCATGGGATAGACGATATTGTCGCCAATAGAATACATTGTAACCCGCTTTCCTGTTTCGCGTTATCAAATATAATATCTATTATAGCACCTTATGTTATACTTTTCTATATTCCTCTGACGACAGAGAAATATATTATGGGGAAATATAAATTTATACAAGGAGTACAGCGATATGGCAAAAATATTGATCGTAGACGATGAAAAGGGAATTCGGGAAGTGATCCGCGAATACGCGGAATTCAACGGTTATGAGGTCACGGAGGCGACGGATGGGATGCAGGCTGTCGCCATATGCCAAAAAGAAGAATTCGACTTGATCGTAATGGACATCATGATGCCGAGGCTCGACGGGTTTTCGGCCGTCAAGGAGATAAAAAAATCGCGGGATATCCCGGTCATTATGCTGTCGGCGCGCAGCGAGGAATACGATAAGCTTTTCGCGTTTGAAGTGGGCGTGGATGATTATATGGTCAAGCCTTTCAGCCCGAAGGAGCTTATGGCGCGCGCCCAGGCGATTCTGAACCGCGCGCGGCCGCAGGAAAACCTGAACGAACAGCTCGCGGAAGGCGGTATCGAGATCGATCTCCCCGCACGCGAGGTGAACATCGACGGCGCGCGGATCGAGCTCACGCCAAAGGAATACGACCTGCTCGTCTACTTTATCCAAAACAAAAACGTCGCCCTTTCGCGCGACATCATTCTCGCTGATATCTGGGGTTATGATTTCGGCGATGTCCGTACGATCGATACCCATGTGAAAAACCTGCGCGGCGCGCTCGGCCCTTATCGCGGGAAGATCGTCACGCTGCGCGGCGTCGGTTATAAATTCGAAGGGTAAGCGGCCATGGCGTCCTTCCCCAAAAACCTCCCGGGGTTTTTCCCGCAAGCCGTTCGGGAATGGTACGGACACCTCGATCTGGGCAGCCTGAAAATACGCCTTTGGCTGTATTTCGGCCTTTTCTCCGTCATCCTGATCGTCCTGCTCTGGATCCTGCAAATCGCGTTTCTCAATTACAGTTATGAGAATATGAAAATCAGCGAGACGAGAAATATCGCCTCGCAGATCGAAGCGCGTATTCAGAAAGAAGGGCTTTCCGCGGATACGCGCGATTTCATCAACAACACCTGCCGCGGATACGAGATGTACATCCAGATCGAAACGAAGAGCGGCATCCGGCTCTTCATGCCGAATATCGACACCAGCGTACAGTCGGGGCAGGCCACCGACGCGGCCGGCAACGCGATCGAACAGCTGCCGTCGGAAGGGATCCCGAGTTCGTATTATCCGACGATCTACCGCAAGGAGATCGAAACGCTCAAAACGGATCTGACAGTGAGCGGCAACCCGAATTTCAGCAAGCAAACGCTGGAGCCGAATACCGACCAAAAAACGCTCGAATATGCGTCCTTTCTGACCACGCCGGCGCTGACGGCGCCGACGGCGCCGGGCGATGTCGGGACGATTGCGCCGGATATCATCCCGAAATCCCCGGATCCTGCGTCGGTGGACCCGCTGATGCTCTTTATCTTTTCGCCTCTCTATCCGATGGGTTCGACCATAAATATCCTGACGACGCAGCTTGTCTATGTGACCATTATCGCACTGCTTTTGGCCGTACTGCTCGGTTTCTATCTGTCGCGCATGATCACGCGGCCGATCGTGCAGATCGCCAAACGCGCCGAAGAACTGGGGGACGGCAATTTCGGCATCGATTTTCCGGAAACACATTACTCGGAAATCCAGCAGCTTGCGGAAACGCTCTCCTATACGTCCGCGACGCTCGCGGAGACACGCAACATGCAGCGCGATATCATCGCGAATGTCAGCCATGACCTGCGCACCCCGCTTACGATGATCCGTTCCTATGCGGAAATGATCACCGATTTTTCGGGTGAAAACCCGGAGAAAAGGAACGCGCATCTGCAGGTTATCATAAACGAAACCGACCGCCTCACCGCGATGATCTCGGAATTGCTCGATATCTCCAAACTGCAATCGGGCGAAATCATCATCAAATATACGGATTTTTCCCTGAAAGACCTGATCGAAGCGATGATCGCCTCCTATTCGGCCGCAATCGAACAGGACGGATATAAACTGGTCCTGGTCAGCATGGGCGAAGGCGTGATACGGGCCGACGAGATGCGCATCAA
>WRFF01000107.1 GCA_009778945.1 Clostridiales bacterium
ATGGATCTTTCGAGATACGCGCTTATCTCGGAAGGGGAGCAAATCCACGTCTCCGTCTGGCCGGGTATTTCCGCGGTCACAAACGATCCCAATTGCGAAATCTTTGACGCAGTCGCGGAATGCGCCTGCAGGCATCACGCCGTGGCGGCCCAAGCTTTCGTCATCTGCGTCATGACGCCCGTCGGGCAGGACTCGATCGACAAACTGGGATTTGCGGACAGGCCGGATATGATCACGGCGGGCGGCGCCTGGACCGCTGTCATCGGGCCCGACGGACAGATCATCGAGGGCCCGCACAGGGGCTCCGAGGAAAAGCTGGTGATCGCGGAAATCGACCTGGGCCAGATCGTATTCGCGAAACTGTCCTACGATTCCGCGGGGCATTACGCCCGGCCGGACGTATTCACGTTGCATATCAACCGGGAGAAACAGCGGAACGTCGTCAACGAGAACAAAGATTGATCCCGAAAACATAATCCCCGGAGGGCAATGATCCGCTATTTGGCAGGGCGCAATCGTTAAAAATTGTACAACGTATATGCCCCGCCTCTCTTTCGGTGTAATTCCACATTTCGATTATGTAATTGCACAATTAATAAGAAGGCGCTATACTACTCTTATGATTAAGCGAATGATAGCAAAACGGTTGGAGGAGTTGTTAACCTATTACCCTGTTGTTGTGCTGACAGGACCGCGGCAGTCAGGCAAGACTACGTTGCTCAAAAGCCTTTTTCCGGACAGAGAATATTTCAATTTGGAAAATCCGTCTGTGTTGGATTTTGTGGAGGCGGATCCGGGTTCATTTATAAAGCTTCATGGAAAGAATGTGATCATTGACGAAGCGCAGAAATTGCCGCGGCTCTTTTCCTATATTCAGGCGGCGGTTGATGATCACCGAAAAAACGGCGGAATCATACTGAGCGGTTCTCAAAATATCCTGCTTTCCGATACGATAAGCCAAACGCTTGCCGGCAGAGCCGCCTATTGCGAGCTGCTTCCTTTGACCCAAACAGAGTTGCAAAATGCAGGAGATCTAAACGCCGCGCCGGATACGCGCAACCTATTCGACAATATTTTCATGGGTTCTTATCCCGGACAGCGATCTGAAAAAATACCGCCGGATATGTTCTTTGATCAATATATCGCGACGTATGTCGAGCGCGATGTCAGGACGATAAAAAATGTAAGCGATCTCGCGACATTCAGAAGTTTTATGCGGCTGCTGGCTGGCAGAATAGGACAATTGCTCGACTATACTTCGTTAGCGAACGATGCGGGCGTATCGGCAGGAACCGTTAAAAACTGGATTTCTATCCTTGAAGCAAGTTATCTGGTGAAAATACTTCGTCCTCTGCACAATAACTTCGGCAAACGCTATATCAAAAGCCCAAAAATTTATTTCCTTGATACCGGCCTCGCCTGCAGGCTGCTTGGAATCCGGCATGCCGAAGAGATAGAAGGGCATTATCTCAGAGGCAATTTATTTGAGAATTATGTTGTCGCCGAACTGCATAAGGAAATATCATCCCGCAACGCCGATATAGAAATGTTCTTCTACAGGGATGCAAAGCAAAATGAGGTAGATTTGATACTGAGGAGCAGTTCCGGTGACTCGGCCGTAGAAATCAAGTCCGCAAGCGGGTTCTCAACTTCGATGCTCAAAGGGCTCCACTTTTGGCAAAGCCTTCCCGTACGGTGCGAACGGGAAGCATCGGCAAAGTCTGCTTGCGATCTGTTTGTGGTATATGCGGGCCAGTCCGAATCAATCGGCGATATAGGTCTGTTGGCATGGACCGATCTCTGTAAATTGTTATAACTGATCCACCAATCTCTTTTCTCCTGTGAGGGCTTGAATCGGGGCGATGTCCTGCGTCACCTCCAGCGTTCCGAGATACTCCCCGTTTTCGCCTTTGACGGCAAAATAGCGGATATACGCGGTTTTCCCCCGCACATTGAGCCAAAAGTCTTCGTGCGTTTTTTTGCCGGATTTAAAATCATTCACTATCCCTTCGACGATATGGACGCTGGCCGGCGGATGGCAGTTTGTGACCTGCCGGCCGATGACGGTCGTCGTCCGCGGAAAGATCCGTTCCGCCCCTTGCGAGAAATATTTGACCGTATCATTCCTGTCCACAAAGGTGATGTCAAGCGGCAAGGCGTTGAGGACGCCGATCAGCTCGTCCGGCCGCAGGGCGCCTGTGGGAAATACGATATTCCCCGCGGCGGAAGCCCCCGGCTTCGGCGACGGCGCGCCCGCCTGCGAAAAAGCGGGCGGGGCCTCGATCAGGCAATACCCGATCTCGGCGCTGTCGCCGGCGATATGTATCCATTCGTCCTGCGAAAAGGCCTCCATGATCATCGGGACCATGATATTTTCTTCCTTGAAGATCATCTCACTGATTTTGTCGACGGCCTCCTGTACCGCGCCGGCCACTTTTTGCCCGTCGGCGCCTTCGCCCGAAAGCATGCCCGCCGCGTCGGCCAGGGCGGCGCGGATTTCGTCGTCAACGCCCCACATGACTTTCGGAGGAGCCGTGATGTCGTGCTGCTCCATGAAGGGGAAGATCAGGTTTTCTTTGCGTTGATAGTGATATTTGATGTCCGCCAGATCGGCCAGCGCGTCCTTTAGCGCTTCCCGCGCCGCGCCGCCGCCGTCTTTCGCCAACGCGTCCGCCGCCGGCCTCACGCGTTCGTCGATCAATTTTTCGATGGCGCGGTTTTCGAGTTTCAGCGTATGGACAGGGTGGCCGGGCCGTTCCGGGTTTTCCTGCCCGTCCGGCGCCGGCAGCGAGTCCTTGAAGAGCGCGGCGTGGACGTCGCACAGGCGCTGCACATCTTCGACCGGAACCCCGTCCGCGATCAGCGCCGCCTCCGCTATGGCAATCTCGGAGGAAGCCACGCCTTCGAACGTCCTTGAAAATTTTTCGCGCGCCTCCTCCAGGCTCTTGCCGCTGTGCAGGTCCATCAGGATCTCTTTGATTGTCTGTTTTCTGTATTCGCTGTTGTTAATTCCTTCGCTCATTTTGTACACACTTTCTTCAGCCGGCGCTTCCCGATATCGCCCGCAGTCCGCTCACTCTTTGATCCGGAAGCCCAGATTCCTTATATTTTGTTTGATAACGTCCAAATCGATATTCTTCATCTTTGCGCCTTTGGGGATGGTCATAAACCTTCCGGCGGTTTGGAGCATACCGGGGTTTTTCAGGTCGGTGAACCCCAATCTGACCATCATCCGTTCTATTTCCGGATATTCCTTGCAAATATCATGAACCGACCGGTTTAAATCAATGATTTTCTCGTTCATAGCAATCACCTCCATAGTTCAATCATACTATGTTAAGTCAAAAAATCTGTTGTTAAAACCACAAATTTTTAAATTTTAGGGATTTCAGCTATTCAGCGTAAAGACGTTCTTCCTGTAGTCGATCAGCCCGTCCTTTTTCATGCGCCCCAGTTCATGCGCCAGGGCGCTGCGGTCCACGCAAAGATATTCGGCCAGTTTTGTCTGATTGAAGGGGAGGACCACGTCGCGCCCCTGTTTCGAGGCTAAGGATTTGAGATAATACAGGACCTTCGCCCGTATTGATTTGATAGAAATGATCTCCATTCTATCCTGCAGATACAGGTTTTTCATCGCAACCATGTGCAGCATATTTTCGATCAATTGTTGATGGTATTTGCAAACATGCGGGCAAACATGGACCAAATAATCGTATTTCAGCAGCATGACCGTAGACTCTTCGGCCGCGAAGATGGTCACGGGGCTCTCGTCCACATCGGCGTAGCATACCGCTTCCCCGAAGGTGTCGCGGGGGAGGACGGACGCGACCAGCGTTTGGTTCCCGTTATAATCCTCTTTCACGATATGAAGCAGCCCGGACAGCACGACGCCGATAGACGACGGCTTTTCGCCCGCGAGCAGGAGGACTTCGTTTTTACGGACGGTCTTCAGCTCCCAACTGACGCAGTCAAGCAGGGACTCCAGGTCCTCGGCGCTGATCCCGTTAAATAACGGCGCTTGCCGAAGCTTTTCAAAATATTTTTTAATAATCATCAAAATATCTCCATATTTGTGGTTCTGACCACAGAACTTTCCTTTCGACTATAGTATTATTTGCTCATAAAGTCAAGGTTTTTGTGAAGGAGGCATTAATATGGAAAAACGAGTATGTATAATTTGTGGATATGTGTATGACGGGGCGCTGCCTTTCGACGAGCTGCCCGACGACTACGCGTGCCCGATATGCGGGGTCAGCAAAAACAAATTTATAACGGTGACGCATGATTTCAAAGAAGCGTTTCTGAAGATTGATTACGGTTTGTATATTGTGACGTCCAGGGACGGCGACAGAGATAACGGATGCGTGATGGACGCGGTCATGCAGTTGACGGACGAGCCGCCGGTTGTCGCGTTTTCCATCAACAAAGTCAATATGACCCACGATATTGTCATGAAAACGAAAAAATTCAATATTTCCGTCCTGACCAGGGACGCCCCGAAGGATCTGTTTGCGCTGTTCAGCGCCCAGTCGGGCAAACAAATCGATAAATTTGAAAAATTCAAGGATGTGGAGAGAAGCTCGAACGGTATTCTCTACCTGTCCAAATATACGAACGCGCGGATCTCCGGCGAGGTCATCGACACAGTCGACTCCGGCACGCATACTTTGTTCAAGGGGAAGATCACGGAGGCCGAAGTCCTGAACGACGAGGATACGCTGACCTACAGCGAATATCGTACCGCGGCTGATTACCGCCAGATGTTTTGCTATCAGTGCCAGCAGACGGCGAAAGGGACGGGCTGCACGATGGTGGGCGTATGCGGGAAGAAGCCCGATACGGCTTACGCGCAGGATATGCTGTCCTGCGAAATGATCGGCCTGGCGAAGGCTATGCGCGATAAAAACGAAGACAGCGCGAGGCTGGCCGATATGATCGTGGACGGCCTGTTCACCTGCATCACAAACGTCAGTTTTGACACGGACAGCGTGGGAGCGCTTGCGGAAGAGATCAAGGCGGAGCGGAAGAAGCTCGGCGGCGGCGAAGCTATGAAGCCGAACGAGTTATTCTATGGGGATAAAAACGTCTCTTCCCTGCGCTCCACGCTGCTGTTCGGGCTGCGCGGCATGGCGGCCTACGCCCATCACGCCCGCGTATTGGGCAAACGCGACCCGGAGGTGGACGCCGGGTTCATGAACTTCATGGCGGCGCTGGCCGAGGAGCATACCATCGACGAATGGCTTGGCTTGCTGATGGAATTCGGCGGGGTGAACCTGAAATGCATGGCGTTGCTGGACGAGGCCAACACGGGCGCCTATGGCAATCCCGTGCCTGTGCAGGTGCCGCTGGTCGTTGAAAAGGGCCCGTTCATCGTAGTGACAGGCCACGACCTGCACGATCTTGAGATGCTTTTGGAACAGACCGACGGCAAAGGCGTCAATGTCTATACGCATGGAGAGATGCTGCCGGCCCACGGTTACCCGCTGCTCAAAAAGCATCCGCAGCTCAAAGGGCATTACGGCACAGCCTGGCAAAACCAGCAAATCGAATTCAAAAACCTTCCCGCGCCGATCCTGTGGACGACAAACTGCCTGATGGTG
>WRFF01000108.1 GCA_009778945.1 Clostridiales bacterium
GAATTCATTCGGAACGTATAGCCTTTGGAAGAAAAACCCCGAGCAAGTCATAAACGCAGGAATTGCTGAGGCTAATGCCATGGGCGTAGCGGCCGGTCTTTCCGCTTTAGGGTTCAAACCATATGTTCATTCATTCGCTCCGTTTGCGACTCGCCGTTCTTTTGATCAAAGCTTTCTATCTATCGGATACGGCGGAAACAGCGCGCGTATTATCGGCTCTGATGCTGGCATCACGGCCGCTTTTAATGGCGGTACTCATATGCCATTTGAAGACATGGCTCTTATGCGTGCGATACCGCATTCTACAGTCATAGAAGTTTCTGACGCATCCATGTTTTCATCCATATTGCGATCGGTAAAAGATAAAGAAGGGGTTACCTACATAAGGACTTCAAGGAAGACATACCCCGCAATATACAGCAACGATCATGCATTTGCTATTGGTAAAGGTGAAATAATTCGTGACGGAAACGATGTCACAATCATCGCAATTGGCATAATGCTGGGTGAAGCGATGAAAGCCGCCGAAGCTCTCTCTTCTAAAGGGTTAAGCGTCAGGGTCGTTGACATGTTTACGGTCAAGCCAATAGATACAGATCTATTGAAAAAGTGCGCAGAAGAAACAAAGTGTATTGTTACTGCCGAAAATCACAACATCATTGGTGGTCTTGGTGACGCTGTCCTCGGGGCGCTTTCGGAAATGGAATTACTTGTAAAGACAGCTAAGGTTGGCATTCACGACGAATTCGGTGCGGTAGGCCCAGAAGATTTCCTTAAAGAAAAATTCGGACTAACCGCTGATTCGATTATCGCTACTATTCGTAAGATTTTAAACGCATGAGGCGGAGATAAAAGTACACGAGAGGCTGTTTAAGAAGCCTCTTCAAGGAGAAGCAACGACGTCTCCGCCGACCGGCGGAGGCGTCGCTGCTTTTTGACGTTTATGGTTATGATATCAGGATTTTACGACTGTTTTTCCATCAGGCGGTTTTGTCTTTGGATCCGTCCATATAGGTTGTGATTTCGTCAAACTGGGCTATGCTGATGACGCTCTTGTGGTTTCTCATCATGATCGGATACAGAATCAGGGCGATAGCCATTCCGATAAACCAGTTGACGCTGAAGGCCATACTGCCCGTACCGAGGCCGGGCGCCAGCAGAATAATCAGCATAACAACAGAAGCAACGACAAATGTTATGACCGCGGCCATATTAAATCCCTTGCTGTAATTATATATGCCCGATTCTTCAGGATTATACAATTCAATCAAGTTCATATTCCTCTTTCTGACAATCCAATAGTCCGCCACGGCGATTCCGTCAACAACGGCCAGGAAGGCACCGTAAACGGACAGCCAGTTCAAGATGCCGGCGTTGAGCAATGCCGGAGGCCACAGGATCAGGGCAAGGATTCCGGTTAAAATTGCTCCCATAGCAAAATTGATTTTCTTCGGGGCGAAGTTTTCAAACATACGGGCGGGAGCCATGAGGTTCGCGTTTACATTGAGGGTCAAGCTGGAAATCGCGATAATAATGGCTCCGATCAGCACAACGAATGCCGGGAATTGAACGATCAGCGTGACTGGTGTGCTGTACGCCGCCAAGGCGTCCGGATCCCCCAAAGGTTTTCCTTCTACGGCGATGATGGCGAAGGTTGTCATGATGGCGACAAGGCTGAAAAGAGCCATGGTAACGGGCAGCGCGATGCTTTGTCCCACAATATGGGTCTTTTGGGATTTCGCGTAACGGCAGAAATCCGGGATATTGAGCGCCAGCGTGGCCCAGAAAGCGATAACGGCGATAAGGCCTACGAGGAAAGCATGGGCGAAAGCGCCATTGCTCGCGAACGTGGGCTGATATGCGAATATCTGCCCTACGCCTCCCGGTGTTTTGGAAACCGCCATGATGGCCCATATAAACAGGACTACCGCGGCGGCGCCCAAAAGCGGCCCGGCGAAAGCCGCCAGTTTCTTCATGGCCTGAGGCCCGAAGATACCGACGATGATGTTTATGACCCAGAAAGCGATAAAGATAATGTAGGCGTGGCCTGTAACGTTTGCCCATCCCTTCGCGAAAGCGGCAACGCAGGCGTCAATGGCGGTCGCTCCGAACCAGCAGTTGAGGCCGAACCACCCCGCGGCGATGGTCCCGCGGACAATCGTCGGGATATGCGCGCCCTTCAGGCCGAACCACAACCTTGCGAATACCGCGTAGGGGATGCCATACTTTGTTCCTGCATTGGAATTCAATAGAATAACAACAAGAATAATAATGTTTCCCGCGATCATTGTGATCATTGCCTGAGCAAGGTTCATCCCCGACTGAATAAGGCCGATAGCCATCGAGTAAGTCGGCAGACAAATGCACATGCCGATCCAAAGAGCGGCGTAGTTGTATGTCCGCCAGGTGTGCTCTTCCATTGTGCAAGGGCGGAGATCCTCATTCCATAAGGGGCTGTCCTTTCTTGAGTCGATGGCCTCCCCGGTCAGGGCGACGATACCCATTGGGTTGATGATTTGTGTTTTCATGAATGATTCCTCCTTCTCAATAACAAACCTCTTTCCAATACAATAACGACAAAAACAAAACAAAGCGGCAAGACGCCGCTCTGCTGCAATCAAATCATTGCGTAAGCCATACGAGGAGCAGGGATGTCGCGATAAAGACAGCCGCCCCGGCAATCGTGATTCTCGTAAAGAACCGCTCCCAGCCCCGGCTCTTCTTTTTTCCGAAGAGCTGTTCGGCGCCGCCGCCAATCGAACCCGAAAGGCCGGCGCTGTTTCCCTGCTGCAGGAGCACAAACGCGATAAGCACGATGCTTGCGGCCAAGAGTAATATTTTGAGTGCCAATACCAAATTCCCTACCTCCGAAAACGCTTTGTTCCAGTACTGTGTTATAAACGATTTATTTTACCATAGCCGAAACCGCATTGCAAATTTCGTGGAACTGCTCGGGCACCAGGCTTGCGCCGCCCACAAGCGCGCCGTCGATATCAGGCTGCGCCAGCAGTTCTTCCGCATTTTCCGGTTTCACGCTTCCGCCGTATTGAATGCAGATCCTGTCCGCCGCTTCCACACCGTATAGCGAAACGAGCGTTTGCCGGATAAAAGCGCACATCTCCTGCGCCTGATCCGCCGTGGCCGTGCGTCCCGTGCCGATCGCCCACACAGGCTCGTAAGCGATCACCGCCTCCACGGCGTTCGCCTCCGGGATCCCGGAAAGGCCCGCACGCAACTGTCTCTCCACAACGGCAAACGCCTGTCCGGCGTCACGTTCTTTGAGCGTTTCCCCGATACAAAAAATCGGGACAATCTCCGCAGCGAAAGCCGCTTCTAATTTCCGATTGACGGTTTCGTCCGTCTCCGCGAAATATTGACGACGCTCCGAATGCCCGATGATGCAGATATCCACACCTATCTCCTTCAACATCGGCGCAGAGATCTCGCCCGTATAGGCGCCTTCTTCCGCGAAATGCATGTTCTGCGCGCCGACGCCGACAGAAGAGCCGCGGAACGCCTCTTCCAGCGCGGCAAGCTGCGTGAATGGCGCGCAAATCGCCAGATCCGCCTGGGGGATCGGTTTTTCTTCAAGCAACATCCGGAACATCTGTGCAAAGACAGTCGCTTCCGCAGTCGTTTTGTACATCTTCCAGTTGCCTGCGATAAATTTCCTTCGCGCCATTTATTTGTCCTCGCAAACCTCAACGCCGGGAAGCGGAAGGCCTTCCAGGAACTCCAGGGAAGCGCCGCCTCCCGTGGAGACATGTGACATCCTGTCCGAGAGGCCGAACTGCGCGACCGCCGCCGCCGAATCGCCGCCGCCGATGACCGTGACCGTCCCGGCATCTGTCGCTTCCGCCATCGCCTCGGCGATCGCGCGCGTCCCCACCGCGAAAGCCGGCATTTCAAAAACGCCCATCGGCCCGTTCCACAGGATCGTACTCGCCTTCTTGATTTCCTGCGTGAAAATATCGATGGTTTCGGGGCCTATGTCGAGCCCCATACGTTCGCCCGGAATCCCGCCTGGCGGCGTCATCTCATAGACCGCGGACGGCGCGTCGTTTTCAAACGCATCCGCCGCCACAGCGTCTGTCGGCAGCAGGAAAGCCTTTCCCGCCGTCTTCGCCTTTTCCATGAGCTGCGCCGCGAGCGCCAGTCCGTCTTCGTCTAAGAGAGACCGACCGATCTCGCAGCCTTCCGACTTCAGGAAGGTATAGGCCATGCCGCCGCCGATCAGAAGCGTATCCGCCTTTTCAATGAGCGTTTCGATGACCTTGATCTTATCCGCAACCTTCGCGCCGCCGAGAATGGCGACAAACGGGCGCTTGGGATCGTTCAAAGCCTCTCCGAGGAATTTCAGTTCCTTTTCCATAAGGAATCCCGTGACGGCCGGAAGATAATCCGCGACGCCCGCCGTGGACGCGTGGCGCCGGTGCGCGGAACCGAACGCGTCGTTCACGAAAATGTCCGCGAGCGAAGCGAGCTCCTTTGCGTACGGAGCCTGCGCCGCGGAATCCTTTGCTTCCTCTTCGGGGCGAAACCGCGTGTTTTCAAGCAGCATCACTTCGCCTGGAGCGAGCGAGGCGGCCTTTGCTTTCACAGCGTCGTTTATGATCTCCGGCACGCTTTCAAACCAGACCGGGCGCCCGAGCTTTTTCGACAGATCCGCCGCGACGGGCGCAAGGCTGTACTTCGGATCCGCTTTGCCGTCCGGCCTTCCGAGATGGCTCATCAGGATGATTTTCGCGCCTTGTGCGATCAGGTATTCGATCGTAGGCATCGCGCCCGTGATGCGCGTATCGTCCGTGATCTTTCCGGCCTCGTCAATCGGCACGTTGAAATCGCAGCGCACAAGCACAGTTTTGTTATGAACGTCGATATCGCGTACTGTCTTTTTCATAATTGCGCCTCCGTGCTTCTTTATTTGTGCCGGATGACGTAATCGATCAAATCGACCGCGCGGTTGGAATAACCCCACTCGTTGTCATACCAGGAGACGACTTTCAGGAGATTGTCGCCGACGACCATCGTCGAAAGCGCGTCTACGATCGAAGAGCGTATGTCGCCCCGGAAATCCACCGATACGAGCGGTTCCTCACAGTAGCCGAGAATACCCTTCATTTCACTTTCGGACGCCGCCTTCAGCGCCGCATTCACGGCCTGCGCATCTGTCGGTTTGGACAACTCGAAGACGACATCCACAACCGAAACTGCCGGCGTTGGCACGCGCATCGCAAATCCGTTAAGTTTGCCTTTAAGCTGCGGCAGCACGAGCGCCACGGCTTTCGCCGCGCCGGTTGTCGTCGGAATGATTGACAATCCCGCCGCGCGCGCGCGCCGGAGATCTTTGTGCGGCAGGTCGAGGATTTTTTGATCGTTCGTATAGGAATGCACTGTCGTCATCAGGCCTTTCACAATGCCATATTCGCGATCGATGACCTTGGCCACAGGCGCCAGGCAGTTCGTCGTACAGGACGCGTTTGAGATGATATGATGCTTTGCCGGATCGTAACGATCCTCATTGACGCCCATCACAATCGTGATATCCTCATCCGTCGCCGGAGCCGAGATGATGACCTTTTTGGCGCCTGCTTCCA
>WRFF01000109.1 GCA_009778945.1 Clostridiales bacterium
AAATCTCCGGGAGACGCGGCCGCGGCGGAGATGGCTCCCTGCCTGCGTTTGCGGAACTGTCGATGGGTATGACACAGGATTATGAAGTGGCTGTTGAAGAGGGCGCGACGATTGTGCGCGTGGGTACCGGGATCTTTGGAGCAAGGGCTTACAGCCCGGAACAAACGGAGGAGATACGATGAGCATTTTTGACAAATTCGGGCAATTGTTTTCGACGGAAGACGATGATTTCGAGGAAGAGGAATACGGGCCTTCGCCGCGAGAGACGCCCCGGCGCGGATACGGGCTCACCGATGACGCAATGCCCGTTCGCAAGGATTATGGCCGCGAACCCGTGCGGGAACCGATCGGACAGAGCGCGCCCCGCACGGAACGCGTGGAAAACGTGATCGCAATGCCTGGCCGCGCGGTTGTCGAGCGTCTCACGCAAAAATTTAAAATTGTCGTTGTGGAACCCCGTTCTTTCGACGAGTGCCCCAAGTTGGTAGACAGCCTGAAAGCGCGCAAACCCGTGATTATCAATTTGGAATCCATTGAAAACGATACGGCGCGCAAGGTCTTCGATTTCCTGTCGGGCGGAACCTACGCGCTGAACGGGAATGTCCAAAAGATTGCGCAAAACATCTTCGTTTTCCTGCCGGAGAACGTGGATGTTTCGACGGCGTCGGAGTCGGGCTCGGGTTCCTTTTCCTTTGGAAAGGACGAAGCCAATCCGTGGAAATAGGGAGGCGCTGATCCGGGAATCAGTGTTTTCATAGGCGCTGCAGCGAGGAGGGAATATGATCACACCGGCTGAAATTCAAAGCAAGGAGTTTACAAGAGGTGTCCGCGGCTATAAGGAAGAGGACGTTGATATCTTCTTGGACCGCGTTACAAGCGATGTCGAAGGCCTCCTGCAGGAAAACGAACGGCTGCGGGAAAACCTGACGCAGCTTGCGCAGGAAAATAAACATTATCGCGAATCGGAAGACGCCATCTATCATACGCTGGAATCCGCGAAGGCGCTGATGGCGGAGATTTCGGCCAGCGCGGAAAAACGAGCGGAGATTGTCCTGAAAAACGCGGAGCTCGATGCGGAGCGTATCCGCCGGGAAGCGCGCGAATCCGTCGAAAAACAGACGGAAGACGCGGTGGCGCTTTCCAGGCGCTGGGAGCTTTTCAGCGCGCGGTTCCGTAATCTGCTGCAGACGGAACTCGACCGGTTTGACAGTTTCTCCGCAGGATTGATGGATGAGGCGCCGAAAGGCCACCCGGCGGAAGGATCGCCGCCGCGCGGCGTGCCGCTTTTGCCGGACGACGGTAAGACGACCCGGAAATTTTGAAACGTAAACCCTGGTTCATTCTCTATCTTGTGATGTGCCCGGCTTTTGTCGGGGTCGACCAGTTTCTGAAGTATTTGGTACAGACACGCCTTGCTCTCGGGGAAGCTTGGCCTTCCGCGGATCGTTTCGCACGTATTCTTCATGTCCAAAATGACGGCGTGGCTTTCAGCCTGTTCGCCGGAAACCCGCAGGCGCTGATTGCGCTTCAGAGCGTTCTCTTTATCGCGATTGCCGTATTGGCGGTTTTCGCTTATCGAAGACGTTTTTCTCCCGCGATCGTGACGGGGCTCACGTGGATTGTCGCCGGCGGGGCCGGCAATCTGGTCGACCGCATCCGATACGGTTATGTCGTTGACTTTATCGCAGTGGGGAATTTTCCCGTATGGAATTTCGCGGATATGTGTGTTGTGGGCGGATGCATTCTAATCGGCATATCTGTGCTTTTTTTCTGGGACCGGGACCGGCCGCCGCGGGCGGAGGCGGGCGATGACCGCTGAAACGCCGCCCCCGGAAGAGGAAGCGCCGGACGTACGGGTCTTTGTCGTTTCTGCGGCGGAAGCGGGAAGGCGTTTGGATGCCGCGCTTGCGGAAGCCTTCCCCGACCTGAGCCGCAATCGAGTCCAATCTTTGATCGAAGGGGGGCAGGTCGCGCTGTTTCGCGCGGATGATGCGTGTTTCTCGGCGGCCGGCGGCAGAAAAATTGCCGCCGCTGATCCCTCCCGGGTTGTTTTTGAAAAAAGCCAGCGAATTCAAGAGGGAGACAGAATACAGATTTCCGTAAAGCAAAAACCTCCCTTGCATGCGGAGCCCGAGGCGATCGGACTCGATATCGTGTACGAAGACGCGGATATCGTTGTGGTGAACAAACCGCGGGGTTTTGTTGTGCATCCGGCGGCCGGGCATGCGTCGGGTACGCTCGTGAACGCGCTGCTGTATCACGGCGAACTGGCCGGCGGCGACAATGAGGCGCGGCCGGGCGTCGTGCAGCGTATCGACAAGGATACAAGCGGCCTTTTGGTTTTTGCAAAAAATGAGGCGGCGCATGCGGGACTGGCGGCGCAGTTCGCGGCGCATACGGTGCGGCGCCTTTATCAGGCGATTGCCTGCGGCGGGTTCGCGGAAGATGCCGGGATGGTCGACGCGCCGCTCGCACGCAAACCGAATGACCGCAAGGCCCGTGCGGTCGTCCCCGGCGGGAAGCGGGCTGTCACGCACTGGCGGGTGCTGGAGCGCTTCGGCGAACGGCGGGGTGTCTGCGGGATTACCGGGGCGAACGCTTTCGGCGGGAAATTCACCTTGCTTGAACTGCGCCTCGAAACCGGGAGGACGCACCAGATCCGTGTCCATATGGCCTATATCGGCCGGCCGCTGCTCGGGGACGGGCTCTATGGGAGAAGCGGCGGGACAGGCCAGTATCTGCACGCGAAAACGCTGGGCTTTCTGCATCCGGTGAGCGGAATCCCCATGGAATTCGACAGCGAACTGCCCGCGTATTTTCAAGAGATGCTCGAAAAGCTACGGAGCGCTGAAGCGCGTGTCAGCATTGTCAGTGGGGACGTATAATTTGACACTTTTATACGTCCCCCTGACATTCGTCCCTCTGACATTCGGACAGATACCTTATCGTCAATTATTAGGAGTAAGGCATGATAAACTACCCTCGAAAAGCGCTTGTTCAAACCATCATCATTTACGCAACGGTAATTACAACGATACTTGTTTTTTCAGCATGTGCTAAACCCCAGGATATTTCGGGCATCAATGTTGATGTGACTGGCAATGAAGTATCAAAAATAGCCTGGACGAATATTTCGCCGGACTTAATGGCTGAAAAGGTTTCACATATAAGTATCCCTTTGGAGGCACGCCAGCCGCGAAAAGAGCAGATTTGCCAGCAAATCACAGATGAAATGCTAAAAAATTACGGTTGAGGGTTGATATTTCTGGAATAATAGTATAAAAACACCTAAAAACAATGAAATTCTATGCCAATAGGCATTATTGGACAACAAAAACAACCCTCAAGCGCAAAAAAATAGCAAAAATAGGCTTTTTTTATGGCACAGGCATGTCGGGCGTGAATTGCAACTCCCCAATATGATTTAGCATGAGAAAGTGGAACTAAAAGAGAGGGTTTTACTGTTCGTCAAATCTCACGCTTGACGGAGATAAATCGCGGTATTGTCCAGAAAGCTTGAGAAAACAACTTGTAGCGATGAGGTTGGGACAATAAAAAGTGTCAAAATTATACGTCCCCACTGACACCCGGTGTGACATAGATCGTGCGGTTGCGCGTGAAGATGACAGTTCCGGGCCCGGCTCCCGATGGTTTCTTTACATATCGCGCAAACGTGAAATCCACGGGGACCCCTTCCGACCCGCGCGCTCTGCTGTGCCAGGCCGCGATCCCGGCGGCGGTGCGGATATCGGCCTCGGAAAAGATTTCCGATGCGTCCTCCGCCTGCCGCGGAGCGCCTTCCGGCGCGCGCAGGATCGCGTGGGAGCCCGGAATATCTTTTGTATGCAGCCAAAGGTCGTTTGCTTTTGCGGCGCGCAGGCTGAGTTCGTCGTT
Organism: Clostridiales bacterium; assembly: GCA_009778945.1. Taxonomy (GTDB): domain Bacteria; phylum Bacillota; class Clostridia; order Peptostreptococcales; family Anaerovoracaceae; genus WRFF01. The sequence continues at coordinate 3,895 of WRFF01000109.1, forward strand.
TTCGCGGTTGTTGCGGCCGACGAGAAGCTCCATGCCGGACGGGAGCGTATACCGGACCGGGGCGAAATACGCTTTGTGCAGATTCCCTCCGCTTTTCCCGTTCTTCCGGCGCTTTTCGGAATTTTTCCCGCGTACGCGCAACAGCCCCGCGTCCTGCAATTCCGCCCGGATATCCTCGACATCGGCGGGTGTCTGCGCGCTTTCAAGCGACCAGAGTACGCTTTCCACGTAGTCAATCTGCCGCTGCGTCTCCTCCTTTTGCCGTTGCTTCTCGACCGCGGCTGTCTTTGCCTTCGTATATCGCTTGTAATAGCGCTGCGCGTTTTGCGCCGGCGTAAGGCGGCTGTCGAGCGGGATGCGGATAAGCGCCGGTTCGCCCGCGTCCCCGGGATCTTCGCAGGAGGGGGCCGCCCAATTTTCGAGTTCCGCGCTGTCAGCCCCTTTTTCGAGGCGCCAGATATTCGCCGTGACCAGATCGCCGTATTTCCTCCAATCCTCGGCGCGAGCCGCTTCCAGAAGATCCTCGCCGAGCTTTTGTTTTTTCAGCAGGAGTTTGTCAAGCCGCGCCCGCAGCGCACGGGACAGTTCCAAGCCCTTCACGGACAGCCGCGCGGCGTTTTCACGGTTTTCAAACCAGGTTTCAAGCATTTCGCTGACGGACTCGAAGATGCGGGCGTCGAACGCCTCCATGACGCGCAGGGGGAAGACGTGAAAATCCTTTGCCGTCCCGTCTTCGCCGTACCAGATCGACGGCGTATAGATCCCGCTTGCGGCAAGCGCTTCGTAATCCGCAGCACAGCCGTGCGCTTCTTCCCATTCGGCTTCCGCTTCCATCAGCGGGCTGATGCCCTTGCCCGCGGGCGGCAGGCTGTATTCGAGCCCCGGCAGAATCTGGCGAACGCGGCTCACGGCGAAAGGCACGCGCTTGATCGCATCCACGATGAGCCCTTCCTTCAGCAGGATCAGGTTGCTGTGCTTTCCCATCAGTTCAAAGACGAGCGTTCGCGGCTCCCTGAGCCCGAGCTCGTTCGACGTCTCGCATTCGATGCGCACGATGCGTTCCCGGGGCAGGGCCTCAACGGAACGGATGCGCGCGCCGGCCAAATGCTTGCGCAGCAGCATACAGAAAGCCGGAGGGTCCTGCGGCGAAGCCTCGCGGCGCTGCGCGAGGTAAAAGGCGGGCGCGCCGCCGTTCGCGGACAGAAAGAGATAATGCCGCGCGCCGGGAGCCCCGTCCTTCGGCGGCGTATTTGCACAGAGCAGGAGCTCTTCGCGCCCGGGCTGATAGACGCGCTCGATCCGCGCGCCCGCCAGCCGGTTATTCAGTTCCTTCGCTTCCGCCGCGACCACGTATGTGTCAAATGCCAACGTTGTCTCCCATGCCGATCTTGTTATTATTATAATAAGGTGTCCCTGATGACATTTCGGCTTCGCCGCAATGCCGGAAACCTTGAAACATTCCCGGCTGTACCCGAATTATAATAATAAATTGCTTGAAATACAGTCTGGAATAGTGTATAGTAATTGACGTGCGTTTGCAAAAAACGGCCGAGGCCGTTTAGCGGAATACGTTAGGAAGGAAATGGAATTATGTCGAGAAAATGCGCGATCTGCGGAAAAGGACAGGCGTCCGGAAACAATGTATCGCATTCCAACCGCCACTCGCGGCGCAAATGGAATGTCAATA
>WRFF01000110.1 GCA_009778945.1 Clostridiales bacterium
GTGTAAATCGTCAAAGCGATAGGAGAAAAAACCAATCCACAGCGTCTGCAAAGCATTATACGTTAGCACTTGGAATCGAATAGCAAGACACTAAAATACAAGGCTATTCATACATATTAGGAGGAAGCCGTATGAAAATTGGCATCATCAGATGTATGCAGACGGAAGATTATTGCCCGGGATCGACTTGCTTTAAAATGGTTCGTGAGAGAGACGGCGCGTTTACTGATATCGCGGAGGATATTGACATAATCGGATTTATAAACTGCGGCGGCTGCCCTGGTAAGGGAGCCGTTCTGCGCGCCCGCGAACTGGTAAAGCGCGGAGCGAATACGATTGTATTTGCCTCTTGTATCCAAAGAGGTACGCCTATAGGGTATCCCTGTCCGTTTGCAAAGAAAATGAGAGAAATCGTCAAAGAAGAAGTTGGCGAAGGTATCTGCATTATTGATTACACGCATTAATGCAAATATCAAAAAAATGAATGCAGATAGCATGGAAAGACAAAGGGAATTGACAGAGCGGCTGGCGGCGGCGGCGCGGGCTTATTACGACGAAAACCGCGAGGTCATGCCGAATATCGATTACGACCGGCTGTACGACGAACTTGCGGCGCTCGAGGCGGCGTCCGGCGTCGTGCTCGCGGGCAGCCCGACGCAGCGGGTCGGTTACGCGGTGAGCAGCGCGCTCGAAAAGCAGGCGCATCCCGCGCCGATGCTCTCGCTGAACAAGACGAAATCGGCGGAGGAACTGATCGATTGGCTCGGTGACAAACAAGGGCTGCTCTCGTGGAAGCTCGACGGCCTCACGGTCGCGCTGACGTACCGGGACGGCGCGCTCGCTTCCGCGGTGACGCGCGGCAACGGGCTTGTCGGCGAGGTTGTGACAAACAACGCGCGGGCTTTTGCGAACCTGCCGGAATGCATTCCTTTCAAGGGGGAGCTGTCACTGCGCGGCGAGGCGGTCATCACGTACGCGGATTTTGAGAAAATAAACGGGGAAGGCGCAGAGGCCGACGCGCTCTATAAAAATCCGCGCAACCTTGTGAGCGGCAGCGTGCGGCAACTCGACAGCGCCGTGACCGCGAGGCGCCGCGTCCGGCTGTACGCGTTTGCGCTTGTGGACGTGAGCGGATCGGGAAAAAAACAGACAGGAGGAGCATTCGGAGACGCGAATTGGAATGAGTTGCAGCAAACTACAGGAAAAATGGCAAGAAAATTGAGTAAAGAACGAATTTATCAGAAAAAAAGCCGAAAAAACGCGAAATATAGCGGAATTCGCAGTAAAAATCGTTCTTTACTCAAGTTTTATGCCCAAAAAAGCCCTGTTTCGTGTCAGATCCGGGATGCACAGGGGGAAGGTTCCCTTGTGTCGCGCGCGGAGCAAATGGCATTCTTAACTGCGCAGGGATTTGAAACGGTCGAGACAAGGGTTGTGAATCAGGAGAATCTGCCCGCGGCCCTTTCGGAATTCTCCGCGCGCGCGCGCGGCGGCGGACTGGCGTTCCCGGTAGACGGGCTCGTGCTCGAGTACGACGATCTCGCGTACGCCGAGGGGCTCGGCGCTACGTCCAAATACCCGCGCGACGCGATCGCGTTCAAATGGGCGGATGAAGAAGCCGAAACGGTGCTGCGCGAAATCGAGTGGAGCGCGTCGCGCACGGGTCTGATCAATCCGATTGCCGTCTTCGCCCCCGTCGAACTTGAGGGGACGACTGTCTCCCGCGCGAGCGTACATAATGTCAGCATTTTGGAGGAGCTTGCGCTTGGTATGGGCGACCGCATTCGCGTCTACAAGGCGAACATGATTATTCCGCAGATCTCCGAAAACCTGACGCGCAGCGGGACAGTGAAACCGCCGGAATTCTGTCCGGTCTGCGGCGTGCGGACAGAGATCCGTGAAGCGGAAGATGTGCGCACGCTGACCTGCCCCAATCCCGACTGCCCGGCAAAACGCCTGAAAGCTTTCGCGCATTTCGTGAGCCGCTCGGCGCTGAATATTGAGGGGCTTTCGGAACAGACGCTCGAAAAACTGATCGCGGCAGGGCTGCTTCACGAACCGGCGGGAATTTTCCGGCTGAAGGATCACCGGGAGGCAATTGTCGCAATGGATGGCTTCGGCGAGCGGTCCTTTGAAAAACTGACGGATGCGATTGAAACGGCGCGGACGACGGTGACCTGCGCCCGGCTGCTGACGGCACTCGGGATTCCCGAGGTCGGGACAGCGACGGCGAAAGAGATCGCGCGTGCGTTTGGTTTCGACTGGAGCAGAATCGCGAACGCGGATGAAGCGACGCTGTCCGGAATTCCCGGCGTTGGACCCATTATCGCCGAGAAGTTTTGCGCATGGTTTGCGGAGGAAAAAAATCAGATGCGGGTGCGGGACCTTCTGGCTGAGCTGCGGTTTGCGGACGAACGCGGCGCTGTGCCTGTGGGCGAAGGCGCGGCGTCTTCCGCGGTCGCGGGCAAGACTTTTGTGATCACCGGCTCACTCACTGGTTATGAAAACCGCGATGCGCTGAAGGAACGCATCGAAGCGCTCGGAGGGAAAACGTCTTCTTCCGTCAGCGCCAAAACGGACTATCTCATCAATAACGATGCGGCGTCGGGTTCGGCGAAAAACAAAGCGGCGAAGGAACTCGGCGTCCGGATCATCACCGAGGCGGAGTTCGAGGCGCTTGCGGAGGGGGCGGAATGAATGCAATAAATGCAAAACTATGGATTGTAAAAAATTTCCCCACTCAAGGAGCCGAATGGCAGAAAATTACGGGAAAAGCAGCACAAAATAACGGTCATGTATATAAAAACAATCAAAAAAACACAAAAAGCGTGGAAAAGTACGAAAAATCTCGAAAACCGGATGAAATTCGGCACAAAAACATACATAACCGTCAATTTGTACTGCGAACCTGCTGTGCAGTTGTACGGGGAAGTATTATTCGGCAATGAAGTGGTCAAAAGGGTATGAGTGAAGAAATGCCTTTGAAGAGTCCGTTGCGCAATGTGTTGCTGACGATCGCATACGACGGTTCGGGGTTCTCCGGTTGGCAGCGGCAGCCGAACCAGCGCACTGTGCAGGGAGAATTGGAGCGCGTACTTTCGCACCTCTGCGGGGAAGAAATCGCGCTGAATGGCGTTTCACGCACGGACGCGGGTGTGCACGCGCTCGGCCAGCGCGCTTCGTTTACGGGCGGTTTCGGCATCCCGGCGGAACGTATACCGGCTGCCGCGAACAATCTGCTCGAGGATATCCGGATTGTGTGCGCGGAGGAGATGCCGCCCGGCTTCCGGATTCGTGACGCCGTACGGGCGAAGACCTATGTATACCGAATGGCGTGGGCGGAGGGGGGAACACTCGCGCCGCTGTTTCTGCGGAACTATTTTGCCTGGCTTCCGGCGGCGCCGGATGCGGCGCGCGTGCGCGCCGCGGCGGCCGCACTTGTCGGTACTCATGACTTCGCGGCGTTCCAGTCCGCAGGCGGTATGCCGCGCGAAACGACGGTTCGTACCATCTATAAGGCGAAAGTTCTGTCAAACACCTGTCTGCCGGCTTGTTTCTCAAGTCTCGATTTCGCAGACAAACGCGACAATTCCGGTTTCTCGGGTTTCGACTTCGCGGTCACGGGCGATGGTTTTCTGTACAATATGGTCAGGATCATGGCCGGAACGCTGATCGAGTGCGGCCTCGGCCAGAGGGACCCGGTGGAAATGGCGGATATCCTGCGTTCCGCGGACCGCCGCCGCGCAGGTCGCACAGCCCCGCCGCAGGGCCTTTATCTGAAGGAAGTATTTTTCGATCAAGAAAACGCTGATTTAGACTGAAAATGACACTTATGGCGAAACTATAGCAGTTTTCTGCCACTTTTTTTCGATTTCCAGATTTGCAAATGCCAGGTTGCAAGATTTGCAAATGCCCGTTTATATAATTTGCAAATACCAGGTTGTGTGATTTGCAAATGCCAGGTCGGGATGATAAACTTGTTGTTATGGATTATGTAGCCAGGATAGCAGATAAGCAAATATCAAGATATTTAGGGCTTTTCGGCGCGGTTCTTGTGGAGGGTCCCAAGTGGTGCGGAAAAACCTGGGCGTCGCGGCGTGCTTCAAATAGTGAATTCAGCGTTTCCGATCCGGTGGGTAATTTTCGCAATCGGGAGATAGCCCAGTTGAATCCAGGGGCGGCTCTTGAGGGCGTACCTCCGCATCTGATAGACGAATGGCAGGAGGCGCCTTCCCTTTGGGATGCGGTTCGGCATGAAATAGACCGCTCGGGACAGAAGGGGCAATTCATACTCACCGGTTCGTCTACGCCTGATGACGGCAGGATAATGCATAGCGGAACGGGGCGGTTTGGACGCATCCGGCTTGAGACCATGAGCGCTGTTGAACTGGGAGTCTCAACGCCGAATATCTCTCTGGCAAAACTCATCGATGGAGTCGAGGCTTTCGAAGATGGAGAGTACATCGGAAGCCTTTCCGTGCCTGAGCTTGCCGGCAATATCTGCAGAGGAGGTTGGCCGAGCTTGATCGGTATGCCTCTTGAAGATGCAACGGAAGTGATTGAAAGCTATATTGACGACATGGCCGAAATCGATATTTCAAGGATTGACGGCATGAAACGGGATCCGGACAAGGTCAAAGCATTGCTTCGGTCATTATCCCGCAATATCGCAACCACGGTAAAATATACGACAATCTCTAAAGACATTTCCGAATTCAGCGGCGTCGGAGTTTCGGAAGGAACTGTCAGCGAGTATATGGGCTTATTAAAACGGCTGTTTTTGGTGCGTGATATCCCGGCATGGGAACCTGCGCTGAAATCTACAGTGCGGCTCAGGCAGACCCCTAAGCGTGTTTTGGCCGACGCCTCACTGGCTGTCAGTTCTTTGGGCGCAAACGCGGCTGCGTTTGAAAGAGATCCCAAACTTCTCGGTTCGTTGTTTGAAAACCAAGCGCTTCATGACCTTATTGTGTACGCGAATAATATAAATGCGGAGATCCGGCACTATCAGGACAATTCCGGGCTTGAAGTCGACGCCATTATTGAAAAACGCGACGGCTCATGGGGCGGCATAGAGATCAAGCTGGGTTATCAGCAGGAAGACGAAGCGGCTGCGTCACTCATCCGCTTGAAGAACAAACTTGCAGGCGCCAGACAGAAACCGCCGGCCTTTCTGGCAGTGCTGATAGGCATCGGAGCGCTGTCAAAAAAGCGCAGTGATGGCGTGTATGTGATCCCGTTTGACCATCTCGGTTCTTGAAAAATCAAGACAGTCATCTATTTATATAAAATATAAACAATTTAATTTCTTGGAGGTTATGGTTATGGCAATCGAAAATTTCATCTATTTCCGATCGATTCGGTGTCAACTGGTTTGTCGTTTTTTATCCGGAAGCCGCTTAACTATTCGGATCAGACAACCAATCCAAATAACGATCCAGCCCCGCTGAAATCGGGACGCTGACAATCTCCGGCAGCTCGTACGGGTGCAGCCGGAGTATTGTTTCTTTGATTTGCTCGAAGTCGGCGGCCTTGCCTTTGATGAGCAGCAA
>WRFF01000111.1 GCA_009778945.1 Clostridiales bacterium
CGCTTGTGCCCGCGGCGGCGTGGGATCCGCCGGCTTTTTTCGCGGCTTTGGACGCGTCGCTGGCCGCTTTTGCAAGGCTCCTGCGGAACAAGGCGCGCGGGGAAACTGTAATGCAGAAACCGCAGGTATCGTTTATGGGGGACGGCGTTCCTGTATTCCGGCAGGTGATCGAGGACTGGCAGGCGCTGAACAGGGAATCATACGGGGTGTCCACGGAACTCCTTCCGGAGGCCATCCAGGATGCGCGCGCGGTGCTCGCGTGGGCGGAGATGCTTGGGCGCCCCGTCCCGTACGAGACGCTCGAGCCGATCTATCTGCGCAAGGCGGAAGCGCAGCGCAAATTGGACGACCGCGCTGACATCGGCGCGGCTGTGGAAGCGGCGTCGCTCGGAATAATCCGGCCGGCGGAGGAGCGGGACGTTTACGGCATCAGCGTGGTCGAACGCCTTTCTTTCCGGGAACCGTGGCTCGAACAGAGCATCCGCGACGACCTCGGACTGAGCTACAGTGATACGGTTATCTGCGAACGGGATGGGTTCGTGCTGGGCTACGCGGGGCTGCATCGGCTTGAGGGCGAAGGGGATATCACGAATGTCGCGGTGCATCCGGCTACGCGCCGGCAAGGAATTGCTTCAGCTGTCCTGCGGACGCTGATCGCACGCGCGGAGGCGCTCGGCGTAACGGCTTTCTCGCTGGAGGTGCGTGAATCGGATTCCGGCGCGATCGCGCTTTACGAAGGGCTCGGGTTTGTGCGCGAAGGCCGGCGCGTCAGTTATTATCCGACGGAGGACGGCGCGCGCGAGGATGCTCTGATCATGTGGCGGCGGGGGAAGACAGAGCTATGAAAAAATATCCGCATACTGCTGGAAGCAATTTATTGCTGTTTGATCCATGCGTTGCGCAGAAAGGATAGGCGCAAATAAATGATGGACGGAAAAACGCTGATTCTGGGGATCGAGACGAGCTGCGACGAGACAGCGGCGTCGGTGACGGCGGACGGCCGGACAGTCCTTTCCAATATCATCGCCTCGCAGATCGATGTGCACAAGGTATTCGGAGGCGTTGTGCCGGAGATCGCGGCGCGGCACCACTTGACGCAGATCAACGGGATCACGGCCGAAGCTCTGCGCGCCGCGAGCGTGCAAATAGAGGATATCGACGCAGTCGCAGCCACGATGGGCCCCGGCCTTGTCGGTGCGGTGCTGATCGGGCTCGCGACCGCAAAGGGCATTGCGTTCGCGGCGGATAAGCCGCTTATCGGCGTCCACCATATCCGCGGGCATATCTTCGCGGCGTTCCTCGAGCACCCGGAACTCGAACCGCCGTTCCTCGCGCTTGTCGTATCCGGCGGACATACGTCGCTTGTGGATGTGCGCGGTTACGGTCGGTCGGACGTATCGGTTCCGGCGGTCTCGGCAGGCCGCAATGAACCAGGCGGTTCCGCGCCATTGGGCGGAGCGTTCCGCTCCGATATGGAGGTCCTCGGCCGCACGCGCGACGACGCGGCGGGCGAAGCCTATGACAAGACCGCGCGCGTGCTCGGCCTCGGCTATCCGGGCGGGCCCAAAGTGGACGCCTTAGCCAAGCAGGGCAATCCTGACGCGGTGCACTTCAAGCGCGTGATGCTTGAGGACGGCACGCTCGATTTCAGCTTCAGCGGTTTGAAGACCGCTGTGATCAACCATGTGCATTCGCTGCGCCAGGCGGGCACGGAACCGAACGCATCCGATATCGCAGCAAGTTTTCAGCAGGCGGTTATCGATGTGCTCGCGGAGAAAACGATGGACGCGCTGAAGAGGACAGGCCGCGCGTCGCTCGCGGTCTGCGGCGGCGTCGCGTCGAACAGCGCGCTGCGTACCCGCCTTGCGGACGACTGCGCGCGCGCGGGCATCCGGCTGTGCGTCCCCTCGCCCGTCTATTGCACGGACAACGCGGCCATGATCGCGTGCGCGGGCTATTATGATTATAAAAACGGCAGACGCGACGGGCTTGGCCTCGACGCCTACGCGACGCTCGGACTGTGACAGGGCGCAAACTTCCGGATTTCATTCTATGGTTATGGAAATACAGACGAATCTCTTTCTTTTATCCATGTGTCTTTATGGTATAGTTTGACGGTGATGAAAAAAAGTTATTATCTGCTGATTGTGCTCCTGTTCATTGTCTATATTGGGACGGGCAGTTCGAACTCGCTGCTCGGCAGCGCGTGGCCGGCTATCAGCGCCGACGTAGGCGTCCCGATCGCGTGGGAAAGCATCATCATCGTGATCACCTATATCGCGGCCGCGATCGGGTCCGCAACCGCGCAGAATCTGCTCGAACGGCTTCGCACCTGGGCGCCGCTCACCTTCGGGATACTGCTCATCGCAGTCGCAGTTTTCTGGTTTTCCGCTTCGCACCGGTTCTTTATGCTGCCGGCTGCCGGCGCTCTCCTGGGTTATTTTTTCGGAATGCAGGGAAGTCTTATCAACAGCTATGCCGCCAAATACTACAAGGCTATATGGATGAGCTGGCTGCATTGCTTCTATGCGTTCGGGAACGCGCTCGGGCCCGCTGTTATTTCCTGGTTCCTGATACACACGGGATCGTGGAGGCTTGGCTATCAGGCTGTGGGATTCATCGTTATCGTTATCTCTGTCCTGTTGGCCGCTTCGTTCCCTCTCTGGCGGATTCACGGCGCCGTGCTGCCGAAGCGCAAAGCGGCGGATGGTGAGCCGCCCGCCTCCTCCGATGTGAAAGCGCAATCAAACCGCGTTCTTCTGCGCTTGCCCGGCGGCACAATCATACCGGTTACGATGTTTTTCTACTGTTCGTTTGAGGTCGTGATGGGTTTGTGGACGGCAAGCTACATGACACAGGAGAAAGGCTTCACACCCGGCGCCGCCGCGGGGATGGTGGCTTTTTTCTTTGGCGCGCAGGTGGCGGGGCGTATCGCCGGCGGCTTTATTTCCATTAAAGTTTCGGACCGCATGATCGTCCGGGTCGCGATGATCGTCGCCACCCTGGGCACTGTCGCTTTTCTCCTTGCGCCCGACAGCCTGATCCTTCTTTCCATAATCGTTTTGGGCGCCGCTTCGGGGCCGATCTTTCCGCTGGCCATCCACGAGGTGCCGTCGATCGTCGGCGCGGAAAACGCACAGGGTGTCATCGGGCTGCAGATTGCGGCGGCGAACGGCGGGACGGCTATCGTGCCGGTGCTCGTAGGCGTCATCGCGAATTATACGGGCTTTTCCATCTTTCCGGTTTTCCTGATCGCTTTGATGGGCGCCGCGGTTATTTTGAAAACCGTGCAGGACCGCGCCGCGGCAAAGCGGGAGGCGAACAGTGAGCAAAGCAGGGCGGAACTGTGAGGATACGGGAAGCGGCCGGTGATAAAATAAGTATGAGACTGTGAAGACCATAACGGAAACGCGGGAATTATAACAAATGTGTCAGGAAATAACGAAAGAGATTTTGAAGAAATGAAAGAGATTTATACAATAAAAAACGGCGAACTGTATATTGAGGACCTGTCCGCGGCGGAGTTGGCGCGGCGGTTCGGCACGCCGCTATATGTGTATTCCAAGCAGGCGGTAACGGAGCGGTGCGGGGAGATCCGGGAGACGTTCCTGGAACGTTATCCGGGGCGGGCGCACGCGTCGTACGCGTCGAAGGCGTTTCTGACGCCGCTGTTCGCCCGGCTCATCGCGGAGCAGGGGCTCTCTCTCGACGTGGTCTCGGGCGGCGAACTCTACACGGCCATGCGGGGAGGCTTCCCGACGGAGCGCATCGCGTTCCACGGCAACAACAAGACGATAGAGGAAATGGAAGCTGCGGTGGACGCGGGCGTCGGCCGCATCATCGTAGACGCGCTCGATGAGATCGACCTGCTTGAGGAAATCTGCCCGCGTTACGGGCGCGTGCAGCCCGTGCTCTTCCGTATCACGCCGGAAGTCAAGGCCGGCGCGCACGACGCGATCCAGACCGGCCACCGCGGCTCGAAATTCGGCATTCCGATGGAGGAGCATATCCTCTATCCGCTGATCGAGCGCGCGATCCACAGCCCGCAGGTCGAATTCCGGGGGCTGCATTTTCATATCGGCTCACAGCTCTTTGAGGCTGCGCCGTACCTCGAGGCGCTCGACCACGTGCTCGCGGCCGCGCTGGAGATCCGGCGGCGATTTGGTTATTCGGTTCCGGAACTCGTGATCGGCGGCGGTTTCGGCGCGCGCTATACGGACGAAGAGCGGCTGCCGTACGCGGGCTTCCTCGATCCGGTGATGGCGCGCGTGCGCGCGTGGCGCGAGGAAAACGCGTTTGAGCCCGAACTCTGCGTCGGCATCGAACCGGGCCGCAGCATCGTCGCCGAAGCCGGCGTCACGCTGTACACGGTCGGCAGCGTCAAGGAGACGCCCGGCGGGCCGAAATACGTCTCGGTTGACGGCGGCATGAGCGACAATATCCGGCCCGCGCTGTACGGCGCGAAATACGCGGCGACGATCGCGAACAAAGCCGGCGAGCTGCCTGATGACGTCGTCACGGTCTGCGGCAAACTCTGCGAATCCGGCGACCGCCTGATCGACGGCGCGCGGCTGCAGTGCGCCGCGCGCGGCGATATCCTCTGCGTCTTTTCGACCGGCGCTTACGGCTACTCGATGGCCAATAACTACAACAAGATCCCCCGGCCCGCGGTCGTCCTCGCGGATGGCAAAGACGCGCAGCTTCTCGCGCGCCGCGAGACCTACGCGGACATGATCGCCTGCGAAAATATGTAAAAACACAGTTAAAGTATATTTTGCGTGTTTTACACGATAAAAAGCAGTACAGCAGTGATGAGGATGATTCCGACATACCGACCCTTGTCCCTACATATCGCGGGCAGCCTTTTCACGTGAAAATGTCACTATCGAGCAGAAAATGCCTATATTTATGATAATTTCGGCTGATTCTCGGTTGAAAACCCCGCGGAACTCTGGAAAATATCATAATTTATCGGGAGAAGTCCACATTTATGATAATTTTCATCGAGCCATTGGGCCAAAACCTTGCCAATATCGGCAAAACTATCATGAAAGCCCCAAAATCTATGAATTTATGATAATTCGTCTGGTTAAGGCGGCTAAAATGAGCACAAACGGGGGAAAATTGTCACAGGAACGGCCTTTTTCCGAAAATATTTATATTTCTCGGGGCAGCGCTTTCCGAATAATTTGCTCGCGCTTGTTTCTTCCTCCTTATTTCGCGGAAACTCAAGAAACTGCGCGAGTGCCTGCGAGTTGACGCCAGAGGACGTCCTATGATAATATTTATTTTCGCGCGGGGGCGTAGCTCAGTTGGTTAGAGCGCTTGCTCGACAAGCAAGAGGTCAATAGTTCGACTCTATCCGTCCCCACCAGCTACTACAAAACGCAAACTTGGGTCATCCGGGTTTGCGTTTGCTATTTCAGGTGTAAATTCTACCGATATTTATTTCGACTTGCTACTTACCCAAGTCCCCCACATTATTGGGCCAAAATCACACAACGCGATATATCTATGCTAAAATGGCTATTAGAAAATATTATGCTTA
>WRFF01000112.1 GCA_009778945.1 Clostridiales bacterium
ACCCTCATATCCAGCTTGGGAAGCTGGTGTTCTGCCACTGAACTACATCCGCAAAAGGCTGCGCGTTATAGCGCAAGCCTGATTAGTATATCAAAGTTTATATCAAAGTTCTACGCCGATTCCAAGAGTTTTTCCACCGTGACAAGTTTGACGCAGACGGCGAAAAGCTCCAATGTCTGGGCGAGTTCATCCACTCCCGGATAAGTAGGCGCGATGCGGATATTGCGATCCCGCGGATCTTTGCCGTACGGCCAGGTCGCGCCCGCGCCCGTGAGCGTGACGCCGGCTTCTTTGGCGCGCGCGACCACCGCGCCCGCGCAGCCGTCGAGCGTATCCACCGAGACAAAATAACCGCCTTTCGGGGCCGTCCATTCAAGGATGCCTGTTCCCGTAAATTCGCGATCGAGCGTCTCGAGTACGAGATCGAAGCGCGGACGCAGCAACGCCGCGATCTTTGCCATATGGACGCGCACGTTTTCCGCGCTGCCGCCGAAGAATTTCACCGTGCGCAGCTGTGTGGTCTTGTCAAAACCGATCGTCTCCATCTTGAGATGCGCGAGCATGCGTTTTACCGTCGCGGGGCCTGCGGCGACAAGGCCGACGCCCGCGCCCGGGAAATTGACCTTGGAAGTCGAGAAGAAATAAACCGCGCGCTCGGGATTGCCGGCCGCGTCACAAAGCGCGAAGATATCCGGCGCCTTGTGCGCTTCCCAAACATGATGCACGCCATACGCATTATCCCAGAAGATGCGGAAATCCGGCGCCGCCGTTTTCATGGACGCAAGCCGTTTTGCCTTTTCTTCGCTGATGACCGCGCCGGTCGGATTGGAATACAGCGGAACGATCCAAATGCCCTTCACGGCGGGATCCGGTCCCGCGAACCGCTCCACTTCGTCCATATCCGGTCCGTCTTCTTCCATCGGGACCGGTACGAGTTCAGCGCCCATATCCTGAGTTACCGAGAAATGCCGGTCATAACCCGGCACAGGGCAGAGCCAACGCACCTTCTCCGCTTTGCCCCAGGGCGCGCAGCCCGGTTCATCCGAAGCGCCGAACAGATAGAACAGAGCCATCGTATTGTACATATGGGTCAGGCTGCTGTTGCCGCCGACAATCATGCGCTCCGGCGCCACGCCGGTCAGATCGGAGAAAAGGCGCTTGCATTCCGGCAGCCCGTCCACCACGCCGTAGTTGCGGATGTCCGTCCCATCCTCCGTCCTCCAGCTGTCGAGCTTGTCAAGCAAAGCATTTGACAGATCCAGGACATCCGATGAAGGTTTGCCGCGCGAAAGATCCAGTTTCAGTCCTTTCTCCTTGAGCGCTTCATACTGCGATGCAAATTCCGCCCGCATCGCCGATAATTCCTCTTTTGTGCATTCTTTCCACTGCTTCATGATTTTCTCCTTCTTTCTCTGCCCGTCTCTATCGGTATTTTTTATTGCATAATCTCAATTCGCAGACGGTTGCGGCTCTCTGAAAGCCCCCGCAGGCTTACGCTGCAGTCGAGTTCGACGCTGCCAGTGACTGTCTCCGGATCGATGCGGTTATCCACCACATTGGTGAGTACTTCGAGCGGGATGGATCCGAACGGCGTCTCAAAGAAGCCATCCCATTTCTTTCCCTGCTCAAACTCGATTGCGGACCCTATACCGGACCCTTCGCCGTAACGCTTGATGCGCACTTTTCCATCCGAAATCTTCATGCTTGTCGTCCAGCCTTCCTGCCCGGACAGATCGGTTTCGTCATAAATCAAATAGAGCGCATCCCCTTTTTGGACAAACCGCCCTTTTGTGAGAAACTCGACCGCATCCTCGTCCGGCAGGCTGCCTAAGCCTGTCAGACGATTACCGATGATGCGCAGCATGATGTCTTTCATAGCCCAGCTCAATAATCCTTTCTATCAGCAATTCATACGGCAATCCATTCGCCTTCCACAAAAGCGGGAACATGCTGTACTGCGTGAAACCGGGGATCGCGTTCATTTCACTCAGATACAGCTTGCCGCGCCGTTCATCGTAGAACAGATCGATCCGTGAAAACCCTGCGCCGTCAAGCGCGTGGTATGCATGGGCGGCAAGCGTTTCGATCTCTTCGCGAACGGCGTCCGACAGCTCCGCGGGGATGGACAGGCGCGTGCCGCCGCCCCTGTATTTGCTGTCATAATCATAATACGCGCCTTCGGCCAAAACTTCACCTACCGCGCTGACGCCGGGCCAGTCGTTGCCGAGCAATCCCACCTCCAGTTCGCGGCCTTCCACCCGTTCCTCGAGAATGACACGGTGGTCATAGTGCAGCGCCTCTTTCAGGCCCGTCTCGAGCGCCACGCGATTCTCCGCTCTCGTGATCCCGACACTTGATCCCATATTGGCGGGCTTCACAAAAATCGGATAGGAGAGCGATTCCTCGATGCGCCGCACTTCGTCCGCAAAGGCCCTGGCCAGGTCATCCCTTGCCGTAATCGTATGCGCGCAGACCGGCAGGCCCTCATGCAGCCATATCTCTTTCGTAAAAGCTTTATCCATCGAGATCGCCGAAGCGGCGACGCCGCAGCCCGCGTAAGGCTTATCCAATATCTCAAGCAACCCCTGCACCGTGCCGTCCTCGCCGAACGGGCCGTGCAGCAGCGGGAACGCAAAATCACACATCGCGTCAAAATCCGCGATCGTCACCGGGCGGCTTCCCGCGAAAATCCCGTCGCCCCGAAACCTGGGATCGTCCAGCGAATACAACCCGCTCAGATCCGTCTTGAGCAGCCGCCAGCCGCCGTCCTTGGTGATGCCGAACGGTACGGGTTCAAAGCGCGCCCGATCGATCTTTTCCATCACGGACGCCGCCGAAAGCACGGAAATCTCATGTTCCCCGGATCTGCCGCCAAACAAAAAACCTATGCGTGTTTTTTGCCGTTTTGTCGTATATTTCTCAGTCATCGTGTTTATTAGTATACCATGTGATATACTTTCGGGGAAATACAGTAGATTTCACGAATTAGAAAAGCCGATTTACGGCGCCAGGGTACCGGGACAAACCTGCCCGGACCCCAGGAAAGGAGTTAAAAATGAAACATACCGTCACAACGCTCAAGCAGCAAAAAATAAACGGCGAAAAGATCACGATGCTGACCTGCTACGATTATTCGACCGCAAAACTTATGGATGAATCCGGCGCGGAGTCCCTGCTTGTCGGCGACTCGCTCGGCAATACGATGCTCGGCTACCCGGACACGCTCGCCGTCACCATGGAGGATATGATCCATCACTGCAGCGCCGTGCGGCGCGGCGCGAAGGACGCGCTGCTCATCTGCGACCTGCCGTTCATGAGTTATCAGGCATCGGTATACGACGCGGTCATGAACGCCGGCCGCCTCGTGAAAGAAGGAGGCGCGGAGGCGGTGAAACTTGAAGGCGGCGCGGAATATGCGCCGCAGATCCGCGCGATTGCCAACGCGCAGATCCCCGTCTGCGGGCATCTCGGCCTCACGCCGCAGTCCGTCAATGTGTTCGGGGGGTTCAAGGTGCAGGGCAAAGATGAAACAGGCGCATTTAAACTGATGGAAGACGCGCTTGCGGTGCAGGAAGCGGGGGCGTTCGCGATCGTACTGGAATGCGTACCCGCGGAGCTGGCGGCCCTTCTGACAAGCCTGCTCGCCATTCCGACGATCGGCATCGGCGCCGGGAACGGTACGGACGGGCAGGTGCTCGTCTACCACGATATGCTCGCGATATACGGCGGCAAATCGCCGAAATTCGCAAAGATCTTCGCGGATGTCGGCGCCGTGATGAAGGAAGGTTTCGCCGCCTATTTCCGCGAAACCAAAGAAGGCAGCTTCCCTGCGCCGGAGCATAGTTATTGCATTGACGCGGAGCTGATGGAAAAATTGCGGGCGCACTATAAACGATAAAGCATGATGACGATTGACGAAATGCAGGATGTGCTCGACGAACTCGCCGAGGAACTGCCCGAAGCGTTCTACCGGGATCTCAACGGGGGTATCGTTCTTCTGCCCGAAGCCAGGGAAAGCGAATATACGCAGCGCCCCGGCGACCTTTACACGCTCGGCGAATATCACCGCGGCGGCGGGCTCGGAAATTATATCAAGATCTATTACGGAAGCTTTGAACGCATCTTCGGGACTTTATCCGACGAGGCGATGAAGATGGAATTGCGAAAGACGCTGCGGCATGAATTCCGCCATCACCTTGAAAACCTCGCGGGTGAAGACGGGCTTGAGATCGAAGACGAGATTTATCTTCGCAATTATCTGGAAAGCCGCGGCGCCATCAAGGGCCGCCGCAAGAAACCCATGCCAAAACTATAATAAGGGCGCGGGATTTCCCGCGCCCTCCTGCAAACAGCCTGTTTTGTACAGCCCGGCCTATTTGCCCTCGTTTTTCTTTTTGGCGTCCTGCCTGGCTTGTCCGACAAAACAAATGACCAACAATACGGCCAACAAGACCGTGATATAGATCGCGACGCCCCAGTTTACAGCTAAATCATTCATATGATATCGCTCCTTTCCGCCTTACGACGACTTCTTTTCTTTTCTTCCGCTTGTTAACCGCCATATGAGGTAGATGACCCCGGACAAAACGAGTCCTAAGACGATTTCCTGTATAAGCGTTATGATAACCCACATATGCACACCTCCTTTACGCTTCTATCGCGTCTGTTTCGCCGCTCTCGGCAGCTTTCGCTCTCTGTTCGCGCAACCGTTTCAGATAGCCTTTTTCGCCCGGGAGGATCGCAAACAGCAGCGTGCCGAGCCCGAAAGATACGACCGTAACCGGATACATATTGAGGCTCCAGAAAGTGCCCGCCGTAAAAGCCGGCGTGGCGAACGTCCACCAGAAGTTGACCGCCAACGCCACGATCAGGGTGATCCACGCCGCCATCTTGCTGGTCTTCCAGACGAGCCCATAGAAGAAGATGACAAAGACCGGGATACCGAACGAGAAGCACCACAGGAATACCGGGAACAGGACCGCCTGGAATATCAGCGCGGGGATCGCCGCAAGCAGCGCCACAACGATGATCATGACACGCATGAGTTTGAGCCTGCCGGCGTCGCTGAGGTCGGGCTTGAGGGCCTTCCCAATGATATCGTTGACAAGCACCGTAGCGCCTCCGAAGATCTGGCCGGATCCGGCTGAAAGGACCGCTGTCAGAAGGCTGATCATCAAAAGGCCGATCAGCCAGCCGGGAAGCGCCGCGTTCGCGACCGCGAACACGCCGAGCTTTCCGAACTCGGAAGGATCGACTCCCGCCGCCGTCATGATTCTCGGGATGGCCGGCACCGCGACCGCAACCAGCGCGATGATGACCCACGGGAACGCGGTGATCATGTTGGAGAACGTGGCCAGAAGGCTACCCTTGCGGCAAGCCTCATCGGACTTGGCCGCCAGGACCGGCGAGTACATACCCTGCGCAACCGCGCACGCGCAGCAGTGCAGGACGGCGACCGGCACGATGACCTGGGTGATGATGTCCGGCGAGAAATTGAACATATTCAGGAACTGGGATTTACCCGCGGCGTCGAAGA
>WRFF01000113.1 GCA_009778945.1 Clostridiales bacterium
GAAATACTCCGAGGATCTCCCGGCTGGAACCCGTGGCGGACACCAAGCGGATGTCGATTTCCTTTGTACCCGTATCCGCGACGATCTTGTCCTGGATATGCGCGAGGCAGTCCTTCAGGGCCTTCACCGGGTCCCCGTGCGTCCTGCCGTAATGGCTCGCCACGATCTCATCGGTTTCCATATCGACCAGGCAGGCCTTCGTTGTGGTCGAGCCCCCGTCCACACCGAGGATGTACTTGCATCCCGGCTGAACTTTGCCGCCGGGAGCCGTGTCGGATACAATGTCTGATTCCGCACCGGATGTCGCCTTTTCAGCTGCGTTGTTGTTCAGCTCAGTCGCCATATCAAATGACGCGCCGTGCGTGTCGAAGAACCGCACCTTGGACGTCCAGTCCTTCAACGCAGGCAACGAATCGAAACGGATCTCATTATGCCGGAAGAGTTTGTCCGTCGCCGGAAGCGGGCTCCCGGAAACCGGCGCCAGCACCGCGGCGCCCAGCGCCTCAAAAACCGGGGCCGTCTCGGGGATTATGAACTCGATCTCCGGCGCCTTTTCTCTTATAAAGCGGATGATATGACGGTTCAGCGTAATCCCGCCGGTCAGCACGACCCGGCCAGATGTCACCCGGGCCCGCTTCAAAAAGTCGATCACCTTCACCGCCATCACGTCGGAAAGCGAGAGTACAATGTCGTCCTTCGTCGCCTCCCGCTTGTTCAGCCGGTGGGTGCAGTCGCTCTTCATAAACACGGAGCAGCGCGTGGACAGCGCGTAAACGTTCGCCGTGTCCGGCACCTTCTCTATATCGTCCAGCGTCATATCCATGCGGGCGAGCTGCTGCTTGAGAAATTCCCCCGTGCCAGACGCGCACTTATTTCCGGAAAAGCTGTTCACAATCTTGCCGTTATCTAATGAATAGACGATAAGATCCTCCCCGCCCATGCTCACAACCGCGTCCGTACCCGCGTCAAGACCCAACGCCTTCAGCGCCGCCTCCACGCAGAGCGGTTCCAGCGTGCCGGACACGTCGAACATAAACCGGCCCTCGTTGCCCGTTACCAGCGCCGGAATCCCCGCCGGCACCCGGCCCTCTTCCAGCAGCTTCCGCGTCGCCGCCTCAAAATCCCCTTCATGCGCGCGCGCCGCGCTCCAAACCGGCCGGCCATCCTCCGCCAGCGCCATTTTCATACTCGTCGAACCGATATTAATCCCTAAAGACAGCATAGAACCTCACTTACTTTCCTTGCATATACAATCTCCCCGACGTTTCCATCGGGGAGCGCTATATATATTTTAGCATATTATTTTTTATCTGATATTTGTTTTCCCGTCTGCTATACTAAAGACAAATACCGAGGCGGGCGATTCAAACGGCTAATTACCTAAGAAGAACCCGCGTTTTTATATTCGATTTTGTTTCGCGTCGTCTCACGATTTAAGAATGCGTAGTATTTTGGTTCAAGCGTCCGATACAAGGATGACATTCTTTCTTCGTTCGGCGCAAGCAACCGTTCAAACTTGTCCTTTTCAATTAAATACTGAACCATTCTGAAATAGTCGCCGTCACCCGATACCAAAATTATTTTGTCGAAATCCTCCTTCTCAGCGATTTTCCGCATAACATGGAACACGATATCCGTATCAACATTCCCCTACCCCAGCGGTCAAGGGTTGCGAACATATGTACGAAAAATATGCTACTATTGAACAGTTGAATACGATAAGTGAACATAACCGAGGAAGGATAGCGAATGGCTTTTTTATTGGATAATTTGGCGGCGCACGCACCGAGGCAAACGGTCAGCGCGGGGGTGCGGCTGTCGGCGAACGGGCTTGTACAGGTAGCGAGCCATACCCCTGGCTTGCTTACGGCAACTGTGCAGGATGACGGAAAGGCCTATGACGTCGTCATAAAATACAGGAAAGAACCGGGCGATATCGAGGCCGCGTCCTGTACCTGCCCGCAGTTCACGCAGGATGAATCTATTGTCTATTGCCGGCATATCGTGGCCGCGGCGCTGAGAGGCGGGCGTATTTTTCCGAATATATCTCGCGGGGGGACTGAAAATACAGGGGAGGGTTTGACCGACGAAGGCGGTATGGCACTGCGAAAAGTTCCTGATGTTTCCGGGGCTGCCGGCGCCGAAAAAACTGGAGTCAAAAAAGCCGAAACCGATGGGGCGAAGAGAGAACGGTTGGATCGCCTGCTTTCTGACGAGATGTGTGTCAGAAGACCAAACAACGCCACGCCATCCTTTGTTTCGGAAGCGGCGGAGCCCCGCCGCCCCCTGCCGGTGCCGCGCGAACGGCAAACGGATTATATCGCGGCCCAGCTTTTGCGGAATACGGCTGCGCGCGATTCAAAATTTGCCGACGTCTTTGTGAAAGAAGAGCCCTTCCGGCTCGAGGCGATGATCGGAGCAGACGCCAGAGGGCCCGTGACCCTCAGCTTCCGTATCGGCAGAGAACACGGCGGCCACCTGTATATTATCCGCGATCTTTGGGAGTTCGTGGACGGGTTCCGGACGGGCGCCCTTTACGCGCTCGGCACGAAAGGCGGAAATGTCTGCCTCTGCCGGGAAGCTTTTGCACCGGACAGCCTCCCGCTGCTTGAGTTTCTTTTGAACCGGTACGACCCGATGAGCAGCGGCTATCAGGGGCGCGCAAAAGATCGGCGCGATATGGCGCTGAACCCCGCCGAAGCCGACGCGTTCTTCGCGGCCGCCGGAAGCGTGCGCATGAAGACACAGACATGGGGCGAAGAGCGGACTTTGCCCATTAAGGACGGCGATTATTCGATTTTGATCCGCGTCGAGAAAGCGGCCGCAAGCTCCGGCGGCGGGCTGGTTTTGCGCACATCGGATCATTACAGGATCGTGTCCGGCTCTCTGCGGATCTACGCGATTTCCGAAGACGCGGTCTGGCGGAGCAGCGAAGAATGCGCGGCGGCCTGCCGCGGCCTTTTGAGCGCGCTAGCGGCGGGCAGGGGCGCGCTGTATTTTGCGGAAAAAGATATTCCCACCATGTTCGCGAACGTTATTCGCAGGGTTGAGCCCTATCTGACAGTCGAGATGTCGGACGAAGTCGAAAGAATCGTTCCGCCGGAACTGAAAACGCGGGTCTGGTTCGATATGAGCGAGGCCGGTTATGTAACGGCGCGGATGGATTTTTCCTACGGCGACCTCACGCACAACGCGTTCGAGGAGCCGAAACGCCCCGAAGTTTCGCTTGACCCCGCAGGCGAGGCTTACGCGGAGAGCGTCCTGAGGCATTATGTGGGGCAGGTGTCTTTCGGGGCGGGGATGCTGGTTGTCCTGGATAACGAACTCCGCGAGGAGCGGCTCTATGTACTCGCCACGGAAGGCCTTGACAAAATCCGGGAGTTCGCCGAAGTCTTCGCGTCCGGGAGCTTCGACACGCTGAAAGCCAAGCCGCCGATAAACGTCAGCGTCGGCGTCAGGGTGGACGGGCGTCTCCTGACGCTCCATATAGGCGCGGATGGCGTGGATTTCTCCGAGCTGGCGGGCGTCCTGCGCAGCTACCGGCTGGCGAAGAAATACCACCGGCTGAAAGACGGGTCTTTCCTCGCCCTCGAAGGCGACGCGCTTGAGGAACTTTCGGATCTGACGGAAGGGCTTGACCTCGATCCGGGCATGTTCAAAGCGGACGCGGAAAGCCCCGGGCAGAGCAGTGTCACCCTGGATATGAACAGGGCGATGTATATCGACGCGATGATGAGGAAGAGCGATTCGATCCGGTATGACCGTGACAAGAATTTCCGCAGTGTCCTGCATAATTTCAGCGACGTGGCAAACGCGGACTATCAGCCGCCCGCGGCACTCGCCGGCACGCTCAGGAACTATCAGGATACCGGTTACCGGTGGCTGCGCACGGTAGACGCGCTCGGCTTCGGCGGCATCCTCGCCGACGATATGGGGCTTGGAAAAACGCTTCAGGTGCTGTCCCTGCTCTCGGCGGTCAAGGCCGAAGAATCTATGGGGGGAAGGCTTCCCTCCATCGTTGTCTGCCCGTCTTCGATCGCGCTTAACTGGGAAAGCGAAGCGAAAAGATTCACGCCGGACCTCAGTGTAACCGTGGTCATCGGCTCGGCGTCCGCGCGCAAAATTATTATTGAGAAGGCGAAGCGGCATACCCGGAGCGGCAGGGACAGTAAGGATAGCGAGGACAGTCAGAGCGGCAAAAAATCGGCAAAAACGCCAGATTTGTTCGTAACATCTTATGATCTGCTCAAGCGCGACATCGAACTCTACGAGGGGATCGCGTTTCGCTTTGTCATCATCGATGAAGCGCAGTACATCAAAAATCAGACGACGCAGAACGCGAAGTCGGTGAAACTTCTTTCGGGTAGGACGCGGCTGGCGCTGACCGGCACGCCGATCGAGAACACGCTTGCGGAACTCTGGTCGATTTTCGACTTTCTTATGCCGGGATATCTTTTTCGGTATAACCGTTTCAAAACGCGGTTCGAAACCCCGATTGTGAAACAGACCGACACACGGGCCGAAGGCCGCCTGACGGAAATGGTGCGCCCGTTCATTCTGCGCCGGCTGAAGAAGGACGTGCTGAAGGAGCTGCCGGAAAAAATCGAGACGGTGCTGCGGTCCGAACTGGAAGGCGAGCAGCGCAAGCTCTATTTAGCGACAATGGCGCGCACGAAGAAAGAGTTCGCGGACAAACTTACCGCCGCCGGTGCGCCGCGATCGAAGATCGAAATCCTTGCGGCGCTCACACGCATGCGCCGCATCTGCTGCGACCCTGCGATCGTATTCGAGAATTATTCGGGCGGCAGCGCGAAGCTTGACGCCTGTATGGAACTCGTAGAGAGCTGCCTCGAATCCGGCCACCGCATCTTGTTGTTTTCGCAGTTCACGACCATGCTCGACCGGATCGAAAAAAGGCTGTGGGACGCGAAAATCGACTGGTACAGGCTCGACGGATCGACGCCGGTCCCGGAGCGCCATTCGCTGATGAACAATTTCAACAACGGGGACACGCCGGTGTTCCTGATTTCCCTGAGGGCCGGCGGGACAGGGCTCAACCTCACGGGCGCCGACATTGTCATCCACTATGATCCGTGGTGGAATATCAGCGTGCAAAATCAAGCGACGGACCGTGCGCACCGCATCGGGCAGACGAACCGCGTCCAGGTCTTCAAACTGATTGCGAAAGACACGATCGAGGAGCGCATTATGGAGCTGCAGGATCGCAAAGCGGACCTTGCAGACCGCATCATCCGCGAAGGCGGCGATGTATTTGAAACACTGACCGAAGAGGAATTGCTGTCGCTGTTTGAGTAAGGCAATTTTGATATAATCAACAGCAAGATGAACGATAAGAATTACCCTCTCTATATACCGTCGCTTGTCTTGGGAATTGTTGCGATTCGGACCAATTTATAACATAATATCCTCTACAATAGTAAAATGAATGATATGGAAACAGATTTTTCAATAACCATGACAACGCTGCCTGCGGGCGACGCCGCAATCAGTACGATAATTGACGC
>WRFF01000114.1 GCA_009778945.1 Clostridiales bacterium
AACGGACGCGATGCGCACGCGCACCAGTTTGGACTGATGGCGGCCGATCGTATTGTACGTCAGCGCAGGCGCGTGTTCGTCAGGATCCGCGATTTGTCCGCCTGGAAGCAACCCGAGTTTCACGAGTGCCTGGAAGCCGTTGCAGACGCCGAGCATGAGCCCTTCCCGGCGTTCCAGCAGATCGGCGACCGCATCTTGCATCCGGGGATTGCGAAAGACCGCTGCGATAAATTTCGCCGAACCTTCGGGTTCGTCGCCTCCGGAAAACCCGCCGGGGATCATGATGATCTGACATTTTTTGATCTCTTCCGCCATGCGTGCGATCGACTTTTCCAACGCGTCCGGGCCGTGTGTGCGCAAACCTGTGAGATGTACTTCCGCGCCCGCGCGCTCAAAGGCCCGGCGGCTGTCTTCCTCGCAGTTCGTCCCCGGAAAGATGGGAATGAATACGCGCGGTTTTGTGATATGGATGGCTTGCGTTTTCGCACGCACAGGCATGCGTTCCGCATATTCAAGTACGGGAATCTCCGTTTCCGGAACGGCGCCCGGCGCCGCTTCCACCGGAAAGACCGAAACAAGCGGCGTTTCCCAACGATTCAAAATCTCGGAAAGCGGCAGCGAAAGCGGTGTTTTAGCTGCGGAGCCGGGCGACGGAGGCGCCTCACATCCCAAGCGCTCATCCAAAGCGTCTCCGGGGTTTCGTATCTCGATCTCCGCGGTTTCAATCGTCTCACCGACGACGGCCGCGTCTAATCCGTGAAAAAGTTTTTCCACATCTTCCGCAGCGTCTGTTTCAAACAGCAGGCTCCCGTAATTTTCATACAGGAGATCGCGTTTCGACGGCGCATAGAGCGCGGCGCCGATCCCGTTCCCAAACGCCATCCTCGACGCCGCCGTGAATAAGCCGCCCGCGCCGATCGAGGAAGCCGACAAGATACGGCCGGCTTGCGCGAGCTCGTATACGCGCGCCGCGTTCCTGCGGAAAGCCGTGAAATCCGGCATATGGTGTTCGTCCCGCCCGCAACGCAGCAGCACAAGCCGGTTTCCGGCCTTTTTGAATTCCGGCGAAAGAATATGCCGCGCGTCGCAGATGCAAACCGCGAATGAAACGAGCGTCGGTGCGACATCGATATCCCGGAAAGTGCCGCTCATGCTGTCCTTGCCGCCGATCGCGGGGATCCCGAGCGCAAGCTGCGCCTTCAGCGCGCCGAGCAACGCCATAACAGGGGCGCCCCAGCGCGTCGGCACTTGACCGAGTTTCGGAAAATATTCCTGAAACGAAAGGCGTGCGGAGAGCGCGTCGCCGCCCATCGCCGCGATGCGCGTCAGGCTCTCGAGTACCGCGTACATCGCGCCATGGAAAGGGCTCTCCTTGGAGACCCTTGGATCAAATCCGTAGGTCATGAGCGTTGCGGTATGCGTATCGCCGCTTTTCACAGGCAGTTTCGCAGCCATGCCCATCGCAGGCGTAAGCTGATGCCTGCCGCCGAAGGGCAGAAGCACGCTGCCCGCGCCGATCGTGCTGTCAAACTGTTCGATGAGGCCCCGCTTCCCGGCGCAGTTCAAATCCGAAAGCAAAGTAAAAAGTTCGCGCGCGTCCGG
Source organism: Clostridiales bacterium (assembly GCA_009778945.1). Lineage (GTDB taxonomy): Bacteria > Bacillota > Clostridia > Peptostreptococcales > Anaerovoracaceae > WRFF01. The sequence goes on from WRFF01000114.1 coordinate 1,603, forward strand.
CTCGTAATCCTGCTCCTCCGCCGCATCCGCGTTTTTGCTGCCAATACCGCCGGGGCCTCGCCGCGTTGCCCGTCCCACCCGGATATCCTTCTCACAGATCAGCGCCGTGCGGCGCTGCACGGCGCCGTTGGAATCGAGAAAGCTCCGCGGCAGATCGAAAATCACATCCCCGCGCCAGTACATACGGAACCTTCCCGTATCTGTGACCTTTGCGACTTCGGTTACTTCGACATTCTCTTCCGCAGCGAATTTCGCAAAGATCGCCGCGTCCTCTTTCGAAACAACGACCGCCATGCGTTCCTGACTTTCGGAAATCGCCAGCTCCGTGCCGTCCAATCCTTCGTATTTTTTCAAAACAGCGTCAAGATCGACGTCGAGGCTCGGCGCGAGTTCGCCGATCGCGACGGAGACGCCGCCCGCGCCGAAATCGTTGCAGCGTTTGATAAGGCGCGCCGCTTCCGGCCTCCGGAACAGCCGTTGAATATCCCGCTCCACAGGCGGATTGCCCTTTTGCACCTCGGCGCCGGCCGTCTGAAGGGATTCCTCCGTATGCTCTTTGGAACTTCCCGTCGCGCCGCCGATGCCATCGCGCCCCGTGCGCCCGCCGACAAGCAGCACCGCGTCCCCGCGTACGGGCCGGTCACGCCGCACGCTGTTCGCAGGCGCCGCTCCGATGACCGCGCCGATTTCAAGCCGCTTTGCGACATAGGTTTCGTCGTATATCTCGTCCACAAACCCGGTCGCCACCCCGATTTGATTACCATACGAACTGTAGCCCTTCGCCGCGCCGCGCGTGATTTGATACTGTGTCAGCTTGCCCGGCAGCGTATGCTCGGCCGCCGTTCCGGGGTCACCGCTGCCCGTCACGCGCATCGCCTGATAGACGTAAGCCCGCCCGGAAAGCGGGTCGCGGATCGCGCCGCCAAGGCAGGTTGCCGCACCGCCGAACGGCTCAATCTCCGTCGGATGGTTGTGCGTCTCATTTTTGAACATCACGAGCCAATCCTCTTTCACGGGTTTCGTGTCTTTCGCCCCTTTCACCGGTACGATCTCCGCTTTCACGCGGATGCTCGAGGCGTTGATCTCTTCCGATTCGTCCAGATCGGGAATCACGCCGCGTTTCTTCAGCGTCTTTGCACCGATTGTCGCGAGATCCATGAGCGTGACCGGGCGCGTCGCCGCGGCCACGGCGCCGTAAACCTCTTCACGCGCCTTCCAATAATCATCCCATGCGCTTTGCACCGCGGCCACAAGTCCTTCGCCTTCAAAATCCACTTCCGTCAGCTCGGTGAGGAAGGTCGTATGGCGGCAGTGATCCGACCAGTAAGTGTCAATCACCCGCAGTTCCGTGACGGTGGGGTCGCGAAATTCTACGCTTTGAAAATGCTCCCGCACGAACGCGAGATCCTCACGGCACATCGCAAAACCCATGGATGCTGCCAGTTCGGACAGTTGTCCCTCGTCCATCTGTCGAAATCCTTCGACAATGCGCACCGGCGCGGGGTCGGTCAGCAAAAGCGAAAGCGTCTCCGGTTTTTCAAAGCCCGTTTCGCGCGAGTCCACCGGATTGATGCAATAACGCTTGATGCGGTCCCGTATCTCATTCGAAAGCGCGCCCTCGACCACGATGATTTTCGCGCAGCGTACGATAGGCTCCGCTTCAGCCGCGCCAGCTTCAGCTGGCGTCACATCCCAGGCGGGCGCAAGCAACCGGATGCAGGTCTCCGCCGAATCCGCGCGCTGGTCGAATTGCCCGGGCAGATATTCGATCCCAAAAACAAACGCGCCCTCCGGCGCCTCAAACCGCTCGTCCGTCACCGTATCGAGATTCGGCTCCGAGAAGACGAGGGCTTTCGCGCGCTCAAACAGCGCGTCGTCCACGTTCTCCACATCGTACCGCTGCACCAGGCGCACACGCTGAAGCCCCGCAATTCCAAGATTTTCTTTCAGTTCTTTTTTCAGAATCTGCGCGCCTGTATCAAATCCGTCGCGTTTTTCGACATATATTCTGCGTACCATGAAATTTCACTCTTCTCCGATAATAATTATAATTTTCAGAAGATATTAGATTATTGCTGCATTTATTTTATCACTGATTCGGTTTTCCCGCAAAGGGATTTTGAGGAAACTCCTTTATATCTGTGACAAATCCGAATATAATTGACGTATGGTTTTTTTTTCGACAGGCAGGCTTTTGTTATGGTCTATGAAGGAAATATTTATCGGCCGCCGAGTGAGGCGCATTCGTTGATTGTACAGGCGACGATCGGTTGTGCGCATAACAGTTGCGCCTTTTGCAGCATGTACAAGGATAAGCAGTTTCGCGCACGGCCCACAGACGAAGTGATCGCGGATCTGCGTGAGGCGCGGAGCCTTTATTCCCGAATCAATCGTGTCTTTCTCGCCGACGGCGACGCGCTCGTCCTTCCGGCGGACAGTCTGCTTGCGCTATGTACGGAAATCCGCGCGCTTTTCCCGGAATGCGAGCGCGCATCGCTTTACGGCACGCCGCAGGATGCGCTGCGTAAAACGCCGGAAGAACTGCGGGCGCTCGCGGAAGCCGGACTTGGAATCGTGTATATCGGAGCGGAGTCGGGAGATGATACGGTGCTTTCCCGAATCAATAAAGGCGTGACCGCAAAGGAGATCATTCAGGCGATTCAAAAAATCGAAAACGCCGGGATCGCCGCTTCCGTCACCTTTATCTCCGGGCTCGGCGGCCCGGAGCGGTCGGAGGAACACGCGGCCGGCTGCGCACGCGTTATCTCGGAAGCCGAACCGGCCTACGCGTCCCTGCTGACGCTGCTGCTCGAACCCGGCGCACCGATGTATGAGGAGCTGCGGCGCGGCAACTTCGAATTCATGACGCCGGAGCAGATCGCCGGGGAAACGCTGCTTTTATTGGATCGTGCAAGGCCGCGAAAGGATTGCGTATTTCGCAGCAACCACGCGTCCAATTATGTGTCCCTCAGGGGTACGCTGCCGCACGACAATGACCGGCTGATTGAAACGCTGAAAACCGCGCTGGCAAAAGGCGCCTTCAAAAACGACCATTTCCGGTTATTATAGAAGGAATACGGATAACTGCTTCCATGACAGGAGCACAATAGGATTTTGGCATGTTTTTTCGGTTATGGATGAATTTTTCTCAAAATAATGCTGTTTTTACCTGTTTTTCGGCTTAATTCGCAAAAAATCGTCCATAACCGCAATTTCTTGCCATTTAGTACCTGTGCGCCTGTCAGATCCCGTCGATTGCTTCGAAATAGCTTGACAAATGTCCGAAATTTGATATCATTATGATATCAAATTGATTTTAACTGCGGAGGTTGATATGAAAACAGACAATGCCGCCACCGAAACGCGGCAACAGAACGAGGAGAGGATTGTGTCCCATGTGCCGGGTATGCTGATCCTGATTTTGGATATAGTGGTCACAGCTGCGCTCACTGTATTGCTCATTACTGTGGGAACCGCCTGGCTGCTTGACGGGGCATACCCTGCCGCCAGCCCTGTGATTTTCTTCATTGCTATCATATGGTACGCTTTCCCTTGCTATATGCTCCTTATCGGCCTAAAGATCGTCAAGCCAAACGAAGCCTATGTATTTACGCTCTTCGGAAAATATCACGGCAGCCTGACAAAAGAAGGCTTCTATTTTGTCAACCCGTTCGTTTCGGCAACGAACCCTTTGAAACCTTCACTGTATTGGCAGGCCGTCTCCGCAAGCTCGATAAAGCTCACTGCGGGGCCAAAGGATGGCGAAAAAACCTCGTCTTCTTCATCGACCAAGTCGAATAAAATCTCGACGAAGGTCATGACGCTGAACAACAACAAGCAGAAGATAAACGACCTGCTCGGCAACCCCATCGAAATCGGCATCGTAGTCATATGGCGCGT
>WRFF01000115.1 GCA_009778945.1 Clostridiales bacterium
CACCTCTAAGCGTTCCGCCCAAAGCCGGCTTTCGCGCCGTTTCCGCATTTGCGCCTTTCGACGCGAACCATCCCATAATAACCGCGGCGGGCAGATATCCGAGGATATAGCCGCCCGTCGGTCCCGCAAGGGCGCCGACGCCGCCTGAAAATCCCACAAACACCGGCGCGCCGACGGCGCCGAGCAGGATGTAGATCACCATCGAAACCGCGCCCCGTTTCGCGCCCAGCGCGCCGCCGCAAATAAAGACCGGCAGCAGCGCCAGATTGATCGGTACCGGCGTGAAAGGAAGCGGTATCTGGATCTGGCTCAGCACCCCTGTCAGCGCCGCGAAAACGGCGCAGAGAATCCAGGAGAGCAAGCGGTTCATGAGGCGGCGCTACTTGAGCGTAGCTTTGCCGCCGGCCTCTTCGATCTGTTTCGCAATCGCTTCCGCTTCGGGCTTTTCAATACCTTCCTTAACCATCGAAGGCGCGCCGTCAACGAGGTCTTTGGCTTCTTTCAGGCCAAGTCCCGTGATTTCACGGACAACTTTGATGACCTTGACTTTCTCGGCGCCGATTTCGGTAAGTTCGACCGAGAATTCGGTCTGCTCTTCCGCCGCTTCCGCCGCAGGACCCGCGCCCGCGCCCGCAACCATCACCGGAGCCGCCGCCGACACGCCGAATTCCTCTTCACAGGCCTTCACGAGCTCGTTGATTTCGAGTACGGTCGCGCCCTTCAATTCGTCAATAATTTTTTGAATATCCATTTTTATTTCCTTTCTTATGAATTATGCTTCAGGCTCCGACAAAGCGTCCGCCACTTCCTCCGCAGCAGTTTCAGTTGCGTCGTCTGCAGCCGCAGTCTCCTCCGCTACTGTTTCTTCAGCAGGTGCGGCTTCTTCAGCCGGCGCGGCTTCTTCGACCGCAGGGGCTTCTTCTTCGGCCGGCGCGGCTTCTTCGGCCGCAGGGGCTTCTTCTACTGCCGGCGCCGCCGCGGCGGTACTGCCATCTTTGTCTGCGATCGCCGCAAACGTGCGGACCAGCTTCCCGATCGGGCTCTGGACGCTTCCGAGGAAGCGGCCGATCAAAACATCCCGCGAGGGGATCAATGCGATCTGCTTGACGCCGTCCGCATCGTAGTACGCGCCTTCGATGATGCCGGCTTTGAATTCCATCTTCTTGAATTCTTTCATGACGCCGTCGAGCACACGCGCCGGAGCGATCGCATCCTCGAAACCAAACGCAAACGCACTCGGCCCGTCCAGGATCTCCGCGATTTTCTCATTGTCCGTACCCGTGACCGCACGCTTGACCAAGGTGTTTTTGTAGACCTTGTAATCCACGCCCGCATCGCGCAGCTTGCCGCGCATCGCGTCCGCCTGCGCGACGGTCACGCCGATATAGTCGATCACGACGACAGAACTGGCCTTCTCAAACTTTTCGCTGATCTCCGCGACAACCGCGGATTTCTCTTCCAAATGTTGTTGTGAGGGCATATCCTATTTTCTCCTTTCCGGCCAAAACAAATGGCCTATTTGTCCGTAAACTTTAGGCCATGAAATCTCTTTGAGATTGCTGTCACCTCGGCGGGGGATTGAGTTCGTCCTTTTGGGAGTCGCGCCCGCTGTCTACGGTCCTATAATAATAAATAAATTATTATTATTTAATTATTCGTGCCGACTCTGGCCGGATTGACCTTCACGCCGGGGCCCATGGTCGAGGCGACCGTGACGCTCCGGAGGTACTGGCCTTTCGCAGCGACCGGCTTTGCCTTTACGACAGCTTCCACCAGCGCGTTGAAATTGCCGAGCAGCTTATCCGTCCCGAACGACACTTTGCCGATCGGCGTATGGATGATATTGGTTTTGTCGAGGCGGTACTCGACTTTACCGGCTTTGATTTCTTCGAGCGCTTTTGCGATGTCCATCGTGACCGTACCGGATTTCGGGTTCGGCATCAGCCCCTTGGGGCCGAGCAGTTTGCCGAGCTTTCCGACAACGCCCATCATGTCCGGGGTCGCGACCACAACGTCAAAATCAAACCAGCTCTCTTTCTGGATCTTGTCCGCGAGCTCATCCGCGCCCACATAATCGGCGCCCGCATCTTTCGCTTCCTGCTCTTTCGGGCCTTTCGCGAAGACGAGTACGCGCTGAGACTTACCCGTGCCGTTCGGCAGGACGATAGCGCCGCGCACCTGCTGGTCCGCGTGCCGCCCGTCGACGCCAAGTTTCAGGTGGACTTCCACCGTCTCGTCGAATTTCGCGGGAGCGGCCTTGATCACGAGATCAAGCGCGTCTGTTGCGTCGTAGAGGTTTTGCTGCTCGATGAGCTTCGCCGCCTCCTGATATTTCTTGCCTCTCTTTGGCATTTCTACCTCCTTTGTGGTACCTGCGATCCTTTACGGATCTCCCACGGGATCAGTCCGCTACGGTGATCCCCATACTGCGCGCCGTACCGCGAATCATCGCGGCGGCGGCTTCCACTGTGTTTGCGTTTAAATCCGCCATTTTGGTCTTTGCGATCTCCTCGACCTGCGCCGCGGTGACCGCCGCTACCTTGCGCCGGTTCGGTTCGCCGGACCCGCCGCTGACGCCCGCCGCTTTTTTCAGCATCTCGGCCGCCGGCGGTGTTTTTGTTATGAAGCTGAACGAACGATCCGCGTACACCGTGATGACCACCGGGATGATCGTGCCGGCCTGGTCCTGCGTCTTTGCGTTGAACTGCTTGCAGAAGTCCATAATATTGACGCCTTTCTGGCCTAGCGCGGGGCCCACGGGAGGCGCCGGATTTGCGCCGCCGGCAGGGATCTGCAGCTTGATATAACCATCTATCTTTTTCGCCATGTCTTACCTACTCCTCCTTTCCGTCAGATTTGTTCGATCTGGTCGTAGACCAACTCGACGGAAGTATCCCTTCCGAACATGGAGATGCGCGCCTTGAGGGTTTCCTTTTCGGGATTGACCTCTTCGACAACGCCTGTTACGCCTTCAAACGGTCCGTTGATGACCTTGACCGTATCGCCCACGTGGATGTCGAGTTCGATATAGACCTTCTCGATGCCCATGCGGCGCACTTCTTCTTTTGTGAGCGGCACCGGCTCGATGCCGTGCCCGACAAACCCTGTCACACCCTGCGTATTGCGCACGAGATACCAGGATTCATTATCCACTTTCATTTTAATCAGCACATAACCGGCAAAGGTCTTGCGCGTCTTCAGTTTGCGCTGCCCGTCCTTGAGTTCGACATAATCCTCCATCGGTACGATGATCTTGAGGATCTTGTCTTTAAGACGGCTCTCTTCGCTGCTGTTCTCGACGAGCTTTTCGATATTTTTCTTGACCTTCTGCTCGTGTCCCGAATACGTATGAATCACATACCAGCGCGGCGCGTCCTTGTCGCTGTCGTCGTAAACATCGTTTTCCGCGTCCTCCGCGAAAACCCGGCGCACTTCCGCCGCCTGATCCGTTTTTTTGTTTTCCTGTTCCTGTTCGATTGTCATCTGCCTGCCATTCGCTATTAACTTACCATACTGATATTAAAGACATGCTGGATGATCGCAAGGAATCCCGAGTCCACGCCCCACAGGAAAAGACCGAAGAACAGGCACGCGATGAAAACGACCACCGTGTACGAAACCAGTTCCTTGCGCGTCGGCCACACGACCTTTTTCGTCTCGGTCCGGACACCGCGGAAATAGTCCATCAGCCCGCCGCTGTTCTTCTGGTTCGCGGCCTGCGGAGTCGGGTTTTTCGGCGCAGCCTTGACTTTCGCGGCCTGCGCGTTGCGCTGCCCTTGAACATTGCGAACCAACGCGGACCTTGTCTTTTCCTTGCCGTCTTTTCCTTCTTTCTTGGACTCCGGCATCGTCACTCTGCGGCGTTCCGCAAGCCTCGCCCGGTTTTTATCTTTCTTATCCTTATCGCCAGCCATATCCGTCTCCTATTTGGTCTCGCGGTGAACCGTCTCCTGGCGGCAGAACTTGCAGTATTTCTTGAGTTCCATCCGCTCCGGATCGTTCTTCTTGTTTTTCATTGTGTCATAATTCCGCTGTTTGCACTGCGTGCATTCCAGCGTCACTTTGACCCTCGTCCCTGCTGCCATCTCTGCGCATTCCTTTCTGTATTCTCCTCCGATCGGCGAATCGTTCGCAACCGAAAAACTGTCTTAGGCGCTTTTCCATAAGACAGCTTATAAATAATATCCTATCCGGCTCACGGTGTCAAGCAGAACAGCGCATATAGCGGTATGCTCTTTATCCCGTTTTCGTATCCAAAATTTTTTGCGGATACCCTGACTGCATAATCGGATTTATACAGTGATACAAATTGTTTCAGGCTTTTTGATTTCACATTGTCGGCAGATTTCCCCTCTAACGGGATGGCAACGCCTTGACTGTCCTGAAAAACGAAATCCAATTCCGCTTTACCGGGGCTGCTCCAATAATACGGGACAAACCCATTTGACACCAGGCTCTGACAAATGTAATTCTCGGCAAGAGCGCCTTTGAAGCCGTCGAAAACAGACGCGCCGTTTAACACGACATTTGAGGCAATACCGAATTTGGAGCACAAAAGCCCCGTATCCATCATATACACTTTGAACGAGTCATTATCGGCGTACGCGGTCAAGGGCGCTTTACCCTCGGACACCCGGACGCATTTATAAATGACACCCGCGAATCGAAGCCAGTCAAGCGGCGTTTCGTATTCATAAGCGCGCGCTCCCGACTTTATGACCCTGTATTGGAATTTGCGGTTCTCTTTTGAAAGCTGTGCGGGTATACTTGCCCACGCCGCCATGATCTTCGTAGTTTCCTGCGAAGTTGCATATTTTGCCATGTCCGCTATATAAGCGTCGTTGATCGTCTTTTGCGCCGCCAGTACAAAATTAAAATCCCGCGTATTCGCATATTCCAGCACAGCCTGCGGCATGCCGCCCACAACAAGATAAGTCCTATACAAATCCAATGCGGTGTCATGCAGAGACATTTCCGAGAAATCGGAATAGGCCTCCTTGATCATATCGGCAAGGGAGGCATTGTCAACTGCTTCCAGGAATTCTTCAAAGTCAAGCGGATATAACGTAAGCAAATCAACTTTGCCGACCGGGAAAGAATACTTCTCGCGATTCATCGCCACACCAAGCAGGCTTCCGGCGGCAATGACATGATATTCGGGCGCGTTTTCACAAAAATACTTCAGAGCGGTCAATGCCCGTTCACAGGCTTGGATTTCATCAAAAATAACAAGCGTGTCGCCGGGGAAGATGCTCTGTCCCGAATACGCGGATAATTCGCGTATAATTCGTTCGGGATTCAAGTCACGGCCAAATATTGCCTGGACTTCCCGCGAATCTTCCAAACTGAAATACACCGTGTTTTTATAATGCTCCTTACCAAACGTCAGGGCCGAATAAGTCTTGCCCACCTGACGCGCCCC
>WRFF01000116.1 GCA_009778945.1 Clostridiales bacterium
CGCCGAGACGCGCGGCCTTACGGCGCCGCGTGTGCAAACCGAATACGAGCGCAAATTCACCGCGCTCGATCAGCCTGTCTTTTTCTTTCGCGCCGAAAAGCCCATGTGAACGCTCCGGCGCCTTTTCAAATCTTTAAAGTTTGAAAACTTTAAATATTATTCTTGACAAACACCGTCCACAATAATACTCTTTTCTCGTAATAGGAATCACGCTACATGGAAAAACAGAAGGATGGGGCAATGCTTATCAATCGGGAAACGGATTATGCGATTCGGGCGCTGCGGGCGCTGGCGGACGGGGAAAAAAAGACATTGGCCGTAATTTGTGATGCGGAAGGGATCCCGCAGCAGTTCGGCTACAAAATATTGAAAAAACTTGCGGGTGCAAATTATGTGTCGATTCGGCGCGGGAAGGAAGGAGGCTATACGATTACCGAGGCATTCCGAGGGAAATCGCTGTTTGATTTGACAGTTATCATGGAAAACCCGACGGATATAAGCCCCTGTGTGCTTCCGGATTATATCTGTGAAAAACATCGTGCGGAGGACAAACCCTGCAAAGTCAATAAGGTTTTGAAAGTGATGCAACAGGAGCTGACAGACCGGTTGCGTTCCATCAATCTTATGGAACTGGTATCGGAATAACCTGAAAGTTATTGAATAACCGCCGAAGGCGGCATTTTACCCGTTATCTCACTGTAATGGTATACCCACAGGAAGGAGGCGTATCCATGTCATTCAAAACTACGGAAGAGCATGAGGCACTCAGAAGCCAGATCCGCAAATTCGCGGAGACTGAGGTGAAGCCGATTGCGTTCATGCTCGATCAGGAAAACAGTTTCCCGGAGGAGGCTGTAAAACAACTCGGGAAGATGGGGCTGTTCGGCATCCCATTCCCGAAGGAGTACGGCGGAATGGGGCTTGACCAGCTCAGCTATGCCATCGCCGTCGAAGAGCTTTCACGCGTGGACGGCGGCACCGGCGTCATTCTGTCCGCGCACACGTCGCTCGGCTCTTGGCCGATCTTTGCGTACGGCACCGAAGATCAGAAAAAGAAATACCTGGTGCCGCTGGCGCAAGGCAAGAAGCTCGGCGCGTTCGGCCTCACGGAACCGAACGCCGGATCGGACGCCAGCGAGACAGAGACGACGGCGGTCTTTGACGGCACGCAGTATATCCTGAACGGCGAGAAGATCTTCATTACGAACGCGCCGGTCGCCGAAACCTATGTGGTCTTCGCAGTGACGACACCCGGTATCGGGGCAAAAGGCATCAGCGCCTTCATTATCGAGAAAGACTGGGAAGGCTTTACGTTCGGAGATCATTACGACAAGCTCGGCATCCGTTCGTCTTCGACGGCCCAGTTGCTTTTCCACGATGTAAAGGTTCCGAAGGAAAACCTGCTCGGGCAGGAAGGCGAAGGCTTCCGTATCGCGATGGCCACGCTTGACGGAGGCCGTATCGGCATCGCGTCGCAGGCGCTCGGCATCGCGCAGGGCGCGTACGAAAGCGCGCTCGACTATTCGCGCGAACGCGTACAGTTCGGGAAGGCGATCGGGTTCCAACAGGGGATTTCCTTCAAGCTTGCCGATATGGCGACGAAGATCCGCGCGGCGCGGCTGCTCATCTACAGCGCGGCGGAACTGAAAGAAACGCATGAAAACTACAGTATGGAGTCCGCGATGGCAAAGGTTTTCGCATCCGAAACCGCCATGGAAGTCACAAACGACGCGATCCAGATCTACGGCGGCAACGGGTTCCTGAAGGGTATGGATGTGGAACGCATGTACCGCGACGCGAAGATTACGACGATCTACGAAGGGACGAGCGAGATCCAGCGCATCGTCATCGCGTCCCATATCGTTGGGAAACCGCCGAAAGAAGAGTTGTCCGCCGCGAAGAAAAAGGCCGGCGGCGCTGTCACAGGCGAGCGGAAAAAACAGATCTTCGCGGAAGGAAAATCCAAGGAGAAAGTCGATGCGCTCGTCGCCGCGCTCAAAAAGGACGGTTTCGATTTTTCGATCGGCATTCCGATCGACACGCCGATTATCGACGCGGAGCGTGTCGTCTCCGTCGGGAAGGGCATCGGCACGAAGGAAAATATGAAGCTCGGGTATGATCTCGCGAAGGCTGCCGGCGCCGCGATCGGTTCGTCCCGTCCGGTTGCCGAGACGCTGCGCTATCTGCCGCTGAACCGCTATGTCGGCATGTCCGGCCAGAAATTCAAAGGCAATCTCTACATCGCCGTCGGCATCTCCGGCGCCGGCCAGCATCTCAAAGGGATCAAGGAAGCCGGTACGATCGTTGCGATCAACAGCAATGCGAACGCGCCGATCTTCAAGAACGCCGATTACGGCATTGTCGGAGACTTGTTTGAAATCGTGCCGCTGCTTTGCAAAGTGCTCGGCTCCGAGGAAAAGACGCCTGCGCCGCCGATGGTGAAGATGAAGAAGCGCACGCCGAAGAAGCTCCCGCCGAACTATCCTATCTATGTGTGCGGCGGCTGCGGCCACGAATACGACCAGGAACTCGGCGACGAAGAAGGCGGGATCCGCCCCGGAACCCCGTTCGACCAACTGCCTGAGGAATGGACCTGCCCGGTGTGCGGGGACGAGAAATCGGTTTATATTAAAAGCTGAAATTTCGGCGGTTATTGAAAAAACAAAGAAAGCAACGGAGGTATAGAGAAAATGCAAATTACAAGAAAGGTGACGGACGACCTGTATTGGGTCGGCGCCAACGAGCACAGGCTGCACCTGTTTGAGAATATCCATCCGATCCCGCGCGGCGTCTCGTACAACGCGTATTTGCTGCTCGACGAGAAGACCTGCCTGTTCGACACGGTCGACTGGGCAGGGGCGCGGCAATTCCTTGAAAATATCGACGGCGTGCTGGCCGGCCGGCCGCTCGATTATTTGCTCATTAACCATCTGGAGCCGGACCACGCGGCTTCGATCGACGAGATCCTTGTGCGCCATCCTGAGACGGTCGTGATTTCCAACGAGAAAGCCTTCATGCTGATGCACCAGTTCGGTTTCCATATTGACGGCGAAAACAGGACGTTTGAGGTCGCCGAGGGCGACACGTTCAGCTTCGGCAAGCACACGGTCACTTTCGTATCGGCGCCGATGGTCCATTGGCCGGAAGCGATGGTCACGCTCGATGTGACGAACGGCGTGCTGTTCTCGGCGGACGCGTTCGGGACGTTCGGCGCGATCGACGGGCATCTGTTTGCGGACGAAGTGCCGTTCAAGGAAGAATGGCTTGACGACGCGCGGCGGTATCTGGTCAATATTGTGGGCAAATACGGCCCGCACGTGCAGGCGCTGCTCGCGAAAGCGGGTACGGTGCTCGATCTGATCAAGATCGTCTGCCCGCTCCACGGCCCCGTTTGGAGGGCCGACGAAAACCTGCTTTGGTTCATCGGAAAATACGACCAGTGGAGCAAATACGAGCCGGAGGAAAAAGGCGTCCTGATCATCTACGCGTCCATGTACGGCAATACGGAGGCGGCGGCGATGAACTTCGCGAGCAAGCTTTCCGAACGCGGCTTCCATAATTACAAAGTTTACGACGTGTCGAGCAACCATGTCTCTTATTTGATCGCGGAGACCTTCAAATACAGCCATGTGGTGCTTGCGTCGGTGACGTACAACCTCGGGATCTTCCCGCCGATGATGGACTATCTCTATGATATGAAGGCGCTGAACCTGCAGAAACGCACCTTTGCAGTCATCGAGAACGGGTCTTGGGCGCCGCAGGCCGGCGACCTCATTGAGGAGTACCTGAACAACGAGATGAAGGAGATGACGGTGCTTTCAAACCGTGTCACGGTAAACAGTTCCGTCAACGAGAGCAGCAACCGCGAGCTCGACGAGCTGGCCGAGGCTGTGATCGATTCGGTGAACGAGGCGTAGAATTCACAAAACCCATAGTTCATAAAAAGCGTCGATTCGTTCGGCGCTTTTTTTATGATACAAATAATAACCGCGCGGTTTGCACTGAATTCCGATCAAAGTGGTAAGATGAAAAGCAGAATTTATTTTTTATGATAGCGCGGAGAAGTACGGTGATATGAATAATGAAAACGCAATCGGCCGGACCACGGCTATAGTGAATGCGAACGTCTTTGATGGAGAGAACAGTATCGGCGTTAAAACGGTCGTATTGAGCGGGGAAACTATTCAGTCGGTAGGTGATGAGGTGCCCGGCGGGGCGGTCGTTATAGACGCCATGGGAAAGACGCTGCTGCCCGGTTTGATCGATTCGCATGTACACACCGATATGGACGGCCTGCGGGACGCGCTGAAATTCGGCGTTACGACGGAACTGGAAATGAACGGCCATTGGCCTGCGAAGCAGCGCAGGGAAATCGCGGAACGCACGGATATGGCCGACCTGCGCACCTGCTGCATGGGTGTCACGCCGAAGGGCGGGCATCCCACCGAATATATGGACTCGATGGGGAATTCGCTTATTCGCCTGTATGTCCGTTTTTTCTATCCGTCTGTGGAGACGCCGGAAGCGGCTGTCAAATTCGTAGATAAGCAGATCGCCGGAAGCGCCGATTATATCAAAGTATTTATTGAAGACGGGAGCTGTATCGGTTTCCCGGGCCTTCCGGTTTTGCGGGACGACGTCCTGAAGGCGGCGATCGACGAAGCGCATAGTCAAAACAAACTCACAGTCGTTCACGCGACGACCTTGGATGCCGCAAAGAAGGCTGTCGATGCGGGAATAGACTGCCTGGGGCATTTATTTTTCGATTCGGTTCCCACACCCGAACTGATCACGAAGATGAAAGCTGCGGATATATTTATCATTCCGACCTTGGTGACGCTGTCCACGGCTTTCGGAAACAACGCTGCTGAACTCGCCGCGGACGAGCGCGTCCGCGCCAGGCTCGATCAAAAGTGGATCGACGCGCTTTCCCGCAGCATGAACGTTTATCCGCAAGGGAAGATGGAAGACGCCTACGCCGCGATCCGGGCTCTCAAAAACGCGGGCGTGGATATCCTGGCCGGCTCGGATGTGTCCGATCCCCTGCCGATCCTCGGCGGGCTCGCTCACGGAGTCAGCCTGCATCATGAGCTGAGGCTGCTGGTTGCTGCCGGTCTTACGCCGGCGGAGGCGCTGCGCGCGGCGACATCGACTCCGGCAAGAAGATTCGGACTTGTTGACCGCGGACGGATTGCTCCGGGTGCGCGCGCCGACTTGTTGCTTGTGAAGGGCGACCCCCTGGCGAATATTTCCGATACGCTGTCCATCGACATCGTATGGCGCAGCGGCGTTCAATACAGGTCATAATTGCCCGGCGGTGGGTGAATGGAAATTGACGGAGTCCGCCTCCCTGGAAAAGAATCACGTGGCTCGCATATCCGTGAGGACCATGCGAGATGCGTGATTTATCTGTTTGC
>WRFF01000117.1 GCA_009778945.1 Clostridiales bacterium
ATGAACCAGCTCCCGTTTATCGGGCTGATCATTCTGATGGCCGGCGCGCTTGCCGCCTTCATCGTGGTGAAATCCCGCAAAAGGGAGTACTACGGCAGATAAGCGGACAAAAGGAAAGTTATAGCAAATAAGCAAAGTTTGAAATGGGCTGCGCCTTGAGAAAGGCGCAGCCCGGATGAGGATGAGAAAGGAGAAGTCTCTGTGGACACGGCGGCGAAAGTCGGCAGAAAAGCCATGTATATGGGAAGGCGAATCGGAAGATTGCTTGCGGCAGGCTTGGTTTTGGCCTGTGTGACCGGCTTCCTGCAAACGCCGGCGGCGTATGCCGCCGCGACAAATCAGGTCACGCTGCCGGTCAGTCAGGTGTTTACGGCCGATGGTCTTTCAGCTCCGCCCAGCGAGACTTTCACCTACCGGCTGACGCCGGAGACGGCGTCTGTCCCCATGCCCGCCGGCAGCGGCGCGGCAGGCTATACCTTTATCATAACCGGAACCGCGGACGCGCAGATCGGGCCGATTTATTACGACGACGCAGGTATCTATACTTATACGCTTGTTTGTGTGTCAACCGCGGCCGCGAACTATACCATAGACCGGCAGGTCTACACCATCACCGTGTATATTCTGAATGGCAGCGCGCCAGTCACAGTCGCCTATCTCAGCGACGAAGACAAAGCGCCTGTGATATCCTTCAAGCAAATTTATAAGACGCCGGCTTCGAAAGAATGGACGGTGACCTTTGCGGACGGCAGGGGGGACACGCTGAAAACCGAGAAAGTTAAAGACGGCGGCGCCGCAACCGCACCGGGCAACCCCCAAAGGCCGGGCTATGTGTTTGCCGGCTGGGATAAGGATTACAGCCATATCACCAGCGATCTGACGGTGACGGCAAAATGGATCCCCTGGTGGGGCGGCCCGGAAACACCGCAGCCGCCTGCTGTGCCTCCCCCTGCTTCTACGCCTCAAACCTCTGTAACGCCGCCGCCGATTACGCCGACAATTACGCCGACACCGCCGCCCGTGGCGCAGCAGCCCGCTCCGATAGCCCCTATACCTACGCCCCAAACGGCGGGGCCGGTCTCCGGGCACACCTGGTCACTGTTCTCCTGTATGATGTCCGTTGCGGCTGCTTTAACGGCAATTCTGCTCCTCGTCTTTATGTATTTCCGCAGACGAAAATATGAGGAATATATGAAAGAATTGGAAGATCAGGGTTTGCTGACGGACGATCGTATTGACAAGCTTGCCGAGCGCTGGAAACAAGGCAGGCTTCCGAGGGCCCTCGCAATCATCGCGGGTATCGTCACGCCGATTATATGGCTGATCCTCGATCTGCCGCTCATCGGCATGGTGTGGATCGATCGCTCGACGCCGTGGATAACGCTTGTTTTCATCATCACGATGACCTTGACGCTTGTCTTCAACATCCGCAAAAAGAATCCGGATGACGAAAATACGAAGGATGCCGATCTCAATCCGATATTCGTGAAATAAGCTCTAAATTATCTTAACGAAGCATCATTTCAGAATCCGCACCGCAATCACGCCGTCAAAGGTGAATGCCTTGCGGATGGCGTTTTCGTCTGCAGCCGAGTCCAAATCGAGGATTGTGCACGCATAGTCCTTTGTACTCTTATTGACCAGGTTGCTGATATTGATGCCCATATCGCCGACAGTACCCGTGAGCCGGGACAGGATATTCGGGATATTTCGATGCAGGACGCAGAGCCTCGGGCCTTCCGTAGCCTTCTTGCCGGCGAGTACCGTCGGGTAATTCACGGAATTTTCGATAACGCCGTCTTCCAGATAATTCATCACTTCGTTTACGGCCATGGCCGCGCAGTTTTCTTCGGACTCTTCGGTCGAGGCGCCGAGATGCGGGATCAGGATCGTTCCAAGCGCGCCGGCCATCTCGTCTGTCGGAAAGTCCGTGATATAGAGGCGGAGTTTTTTCTCCGCAAGCGCTTTCTTCACGTCCGCGGCGACGACCAAAGTGTCGCGCGAAAAATTGAGCAGCACCGCGTCGCTCTTCATCGTCTTAAGCAGTTCCTCGTTAAACATCCCCTTCGTTTCCTTCATCGCGGGCACATGGATCGTGACATAATCGCAGGCGGGCAGCATCGCTTCAAGCCTCTCAAAGATTTTCACTTTCGAGGATAAATCGTGCGCGGCGTTGACCGAAAGGTAGGGGTCGTAGCCTGCGACTCTCATGCCGAGGCGTTCCGCCGCGTTCGCGACCAGGACGCCGATAAAGCCGAGCCCGACGACGCCGAGCGTCATCCCCTTGATCTCATGGCCGGCAAACTGCGCCTTGCCCTTCTCTACTGCGTCTGCCACGCCTTCCTTCAGGGTCTTTCCCCATTCGACGGCTTCGATGAGATTTCGCGATCCGATCAGGATGGAGGCGATCACGAGCTCCTTCACCGCGTTTGCGTTTGCGCCCGGCGTGTTGAAGACGACGATCCCCTTCTCGGCGCATTTCTCGAGCGGAATATTGTTTGTGCCCGCGCCTGCGCGCGCGATAGCCAGGAGTTCGTCCGAGAATTCCATCTCAAGCATATTCGCCGAGCGGACGAGGATCGCGTTGGCGGTTTGCAAATCATCCGTGATCGAATAATTGTCGGTGAGGAGATTTGTCCCTTCCGACGATATTTTGTTGAGTGTTGCGATTTTGAACATGGCGTCCGCACCTTTCTGTAATGGAGTTGCCACAGCGAACATAGTGTGCCTTGAGTTAGACTCGCCTGCGGCTTGCTGCTGCCGGAACTCCTTATGCAAGGATTTCCGAACATTGATTTCGAGAAATCTACTGCATTATGAGTTATGGTAAAACTAAGAATACAGTATATCATATGCGATACGCGGCAGCAGCGAGGCAAAGCCGAGAGCTGGGCGACAGAGTCGCCTCATATCCAAAGCGCTTGTCCAAAGCGTTGCAAACAGAACGACTTCGCAGTACAATAAAATTCATTGGATTCTGCGGCCATTCGTACCGAATGGGCGAAAGGTCTCAAAGCGAGTGCCGAAGATTTATTCGGCGTTTCCATGAGCAGGAAGAGAGGAAATAATGGCGAACAGGGTATACAATTTTTCAGCGGGGCCATCGATGCTTCCGGAGGAAGTCTTGAAAAAAGCGGCTGCGGAGATGCTCGATTATGAAGGCACGGGAATGTCCGTGAACGAAATGAGCCACCGCAGCAAGGCGTTTGAAAAGATCAACAACGATGCGCAGGCCAATCTGCGGACGCTGCTGTCCATCCCGGACGAGTACGACGTGCTCTTTGTGCAGGGCGGCGGGACGCTTGCGTTCGCGATGATTCCGCTGAATCTCATGACGGGCAGCGGCAAGGCGGACTACAATATCACGGGCCAGTGGGCCGAGAAGGCGTACAAGGAAGCGCAGAAATTCGGTGACGTGCGTGCGATTGCGTCTTCCAAGGACGACAAATTTACCTATATCCCGAAATTCACCGCGGGCGATCTGCGGCCGGACATTGACTATGTACACGTGACATGGAACAATACGATCTACGGCACGCACTATGCGTCGGTCCCGGATACGGGCGGCAGGACACTTGTTACGGATATGAGCAGCTCCATTCTTTCGGAGAAAATCGACGTCTCGAAATTCGGCTGTATCTATGCGGGCTCGCAGAAAAATATTGCTCCGGCGGGGCTCACGATCATCATCGTGCGCAAGGATCTTGTCGGCAAAGCGGGGGAAAACATTCCGACCTATCTGGATTTCAAGATCCACGCGGAAAACGATTCGCTGTACAACACGCCGCCGGCCTGGTGCATCTATATCGCGGGCGAGGTCTTCAAACATCTGCTCGAACGCGGCGGGGTCGAAGAGATGGAACGCGTCAACCGCGAGAAAGCCGGAAAATTGTACGCGTATATCGACGGTAGCAAATTGTACCGCGCGCCGGCGGCTGCGGAGGACCGTTCGCTGATGAATGTTGTCTTTGTGACAGGCAACGAAGAGCTCGATAAGAAATTTGTCGCGGAAGCAAAAGCGGAAGGGCTTGACCAGCTCTCCGGCCACCGGTCGATCGGCGGGATGCGCGCGAGCATCTACAACGCAATGCCGCCGGCGGGCGTGGATAAGCTGATTGGCTTTATGCGGAAATTTGAGAAAGAGAATAGCTGATTCATGAAGTATTTGACGATCGTACCGGACGGCGCCGCGGATGTCGCGACGGCGCCCGCGGAAATCACCCCGCTTGAAGAGGCGCGTCTGCCCCGCATCAACGAACTTGCGAAACATGGCCGCATAGGGCTTGTCCGCACGATCCCCCGCGGTGTGCCGGCGGGCAGCGAGGCGGGCAATATGGCCATCCTGGGCTATGATCCCGTCAAGGACCTGACGGGGCGCTCCCCGCTCGAAGCAGTCAGCATGGGCATTCATCTCGGGCCGCGCGACGTTGCGTTCCGCGCCAATCTTGTGACGCTGGAGGGCGACGAAGACGGGGATTATGAACTCCTGACCATCGTGGACCACGCGTCGGGGGATATCTCGAACGAAGAGGCGAATATCCTCATATCGGATGTCGACGCGGCGCTCGGAAGCGGCGATCCGGCCAACGAAGGAAGGGTGAAATTCTATCCGGGTATCAGCTATCGCCACGCGTTTATCGTACGCGACGGCGCGCCGACGGAGAACGGGATCGGCGACATCTATGAGGAATACCCTGCGTATAGCCTTGTGCCGCCGCACGACATTCTCGGGCGGCAGATTGGGCTCTATCTGCCGGATAGTGACCCCGATCGCGAAAACGAGCGGTATCTGCTGGATATCATGGTGAAAAGCCACAAACTGTTGAAAGACCATCCCGTGAATAAAGCGCGCGCGGCGCGCGGTGAGAGGCCGGCAAATTCGGTTTGGCTTTGGGGCGAAGGGCGCCGGCCGACAGTCGAAAAAGTACTCGACCGCTACGGGCTGGACGGCGTTGTGATTTCGGCCGTGGATCTCATCAAGGGTGTCGGCATATGTGCGGGCCTCGAGCCGATCAGCGTCGAAGGCGCGACGGGCACGGTGCATACGAATTATAAGGGCAAAGGGCAGGCGGCGATCGATGCATTTGCCCGCGGAAAGAATTTTGCTTATATCCATGTCGAAGGCCCAGACGAGAGTTCGCATCAGGGAAGCCGCGCCGACAAGATCGAATCGCTTGAGCGGATTGACGGCGAGATCGTCGGCCCGGTCGTAGATTATTTGCGCAGTACGGGCGAGCCGTTCCGCGTACTGGTCGTGCCGGATCATCGCACGCCGGTCATCATCCGCATCCATACGGACGAGCCGGTGCCGTTTGTGCTGTACGACAGCGGGACGGCGGACGCCCTCAATAACGAAAATTATGCGTTTTCGGAGCGCGCCGGCGGGCTCGGCATCCC
>WRFF01000118.1 GCA_009778945.1 Clostridiales bacterium
ATGAGCGGTGCAAGAAATTGCAGAGAAAATAGCACAAAAAGGCAGTTGTGGACGAGTAAATCGCCGAAAAAGCTTGAATTTGGATGAAATAACGCAAATATCAGGAAAAAATCGTCCCCAACTCCGCTTTTGTGCTAAAAATCCGTCACATTATTGCATGTAAATGAGGTGACCCTTGTGCTCGGCTTCAAACTGAGTGCAGAGATCGTCCCTTCATGAGCGGTGAACTGCGCCATGCATGGCGTGGGCAATTCCGAAGGCTTCAAACTGAACGCAGGGATCGGCCCTTTATGTTATGCATGTGCGGCGTACGGCGCGCGGCTGTCATTTTCGGCGATATGGTACAATCGATACATGAGCATAAAAATCTTTTTTCCGGGTGAAAATCTTTCGGCGGAGGCATCCTCCGGCCAGAGTTTGCTGGACGTTATCCACGCCCATGAGCTTCCGATCGAAGCGCTTTGCAACGGGCGCGGCACCTGCGGCAAATGCCGCGTGCTCGTAAACGGGCAGGAGCGTCTCGCGTGTAAGACGCCGACGGAGGACGGCATGGAAGTGCGCATCCTCTCGTCCGCGGAAGAGATAGAGGTGCTGACGCGCACGGGCGGCGCGGCGGACGGACAGCAGGACGGTTCTCCTGCCCCGCTATCCGGCCGCGCGGCGATCGCGGTCGACATCGGCACGACGACGGTCGCGCTCGAAATGCTTGACCCTGCGAACGGCCGGCGCCTCGGTGTCCGGGGTTTCGCGAATCCGCAGCGCGCATACGGGGCAGATGTGCTTTCGCGCATCAATATCTCGATGGATGACGCGACGCTTCTTTCCGGCCTGATCACGCACGCGGTTGACGGGGCGGTCACAAGCTTATTGAAGCAGGCCGGCGTCCCCGCGGCCTCCGTAGAGAAAGTCATCATCGCGGGCAATACGACGATGACCTATCTGCTGCTGAACCTGCGCTGCCGCTCGCTCGGCCTCGCGCCGTTTCAGCCGGAATTCACGCCGGAACCCGTTCAGGATTATGAAAAAATCTTCCATACGAAAACGCTCGGCTGCCCTGTCCTTCTCTATCCGTATATCTCGGCCTTTGTCGGCGGCGATATCACGTCGGGGCTCGCGCATATCGTGCGGCATTACCCGCATGATTCGTTTATGCTGGTCGATATGGGGACGAACGGCGAAATCGCGTTCAGCCGGGACGGCCGTTTGCTGACGACGAGTACGGCGGCGGGGCCGGCGCTGGAGGGCGGCAACATCACCTGCGGCATGAGCGGCGTCGAAGGCGCGATTTACGCGGCGGCGGCGCTCGGCGCGGACGGTTTTGCGGTCAGGACGATCGGCGGCGGCCCGGCGGCGGGCATCTGCGGATCGGGCGTTATAGACCTGGTGGCGAGCCTGCTGCGCGCGGGGTTTGTACAGGAAACCGGCGCGTTTTCCGAGACAATCCCGGAAGGGTTGCTCACGGAGGCGCCGGCGCCTTCATCTTCGGAAAAAGCAAATCCCCGGCCGTTCAAAGCCGTCCGCATTGCGCCCGGCGCGCCCGCGTCGGCGGATATCGTGTTTACGCAAAAGGATGTGCGTGAATTTCAGCTTGCAAAAGGCGCGATCCGCGCCGGCATCGAGATTTTGATGAAAGAGATGGGCGCCGTCCCCGATGTCTTTTATCTCGCGGGCGGCTTCGGCCAGCGCATCGATCTCGAGAGCGCGATGAGGGTCGGGCTGATCCCCGAATCCTTGCGCGGCCGCATTCGTTTTGTGGGCAACACGTCGCTCGGCGGCTGCGTGGACGCCTGTATGGATGCCGGCGAAGGCGCCGAAGGCGGCGGGGACGCGAAGCAGCCCGATCCCGGGGATTTTGCCCGGCGCGCGGAGGAGATCAATCTCGGAGTGCACCCGGACTTCAACAACACTTTCATGGAAACCATGATGTTTTAAGGAAGCAGGGAAGCGCAAATAAATGTGTATCAAAGATTCAATCCGTGTTTTTTATTTCTTAATTAAGAAAGAGTAGGCAGGCATGACGACGGCAGCGGAGCAATTGCTCACAAGAATCAGGGAGACGGCGCTTGTGAATCAGGCGGATTTTTTCGATCCGGACGTACTCACCTACGAGGACGAGATACGCGGTATGTGCGCGCAGAATACCTGCGGGCGTTATGGGACGGCGTGGAACTGCCCGCCTGTCTGCGGTACGGTCAAAGAGCTCGAAACCGTATGCCGGCATTATAAAAAAGGGATCCTCGTCAACACCGTCAAGCGGATCCAGGATTCCTTCGACTGGCAGGGCATGATGGACGGCGGGCGCGACCTCTGCGACATCCTTGAAGCGGCGGACGGGGCGGCCAGGGCGCTCGGCATGGCGGATTATCGCATTTTCGGCAGCGGCGGATGTTACGCCTGCGAGGCCTGCTCCTATCCCGACGAGCCGTGCCGTTTTCCGGACAAGCTCTTCACGCCAATCGAGGCCTGCGGCATCAATGTCATGCAGACTGCGCTCGGGTCCGGCTTCAAATATATCAACGGCGCGAACACGGTCACCTATTTCGGGATGATTCTGTATAATGGCGAATCGCGGCGATTAGGCGATTATGCTATAATATAAACCAGCTTATTTATGAAAAATAAAAGGACAGGCTTCCGAAAGGAGATGGATTATGAGCGAAATTAAAGTAGCAAATGAAGGAAATTATGCGCAAATCACGGCGTCGGGCGCGGTGATGGTGGATTTTTACGCCGACTGGTGCGGCCCCTGCAAAATGCTTGAGCCGGTCATTGACGAGGCGGCGAGCGTTTACGAGGGAAAGGTCACCTTTGCCAGGCTCAATGTGGACGATAACCAAAGCATCGCGGCGGCGAACAAGGTACTCGGCATTCCGACCCTGCTTTTCTTCAAAGACGGGACGGTTGTGGATCGGACTACGGGCGCGATCGACAGAGCGACGCTTACCGCGAAATTGGACGCGTTGCTCTGAAATTGGACGCGTTGCTCTAAGGAAGTGCTGATTAAAGAAATGGTGTACATCGCAGAGGTGCGCCAGAGATTTAATCAATGCTTCCCTGCCGAAGCGATGGGCGTCCGCGGGAACCGGTGCGCGTAGATTCACCTGTAAAATTCAACAAACAAGATCACGCCGCCGTGCTTCTTTCAGACGAAGCGCGGCGGGTTTCACATGCGGCGGCGGATGTGCGGATGGAGCCCGGAGCGGCTGAATCTGCGTATCCGTTTCCGGTGGGCGGCATGGAGGAGCGGCCGGAACGGCCGGCGCTGCTGCTCCATAGCTGCTGCGGGCCGTGCAGTACGGCGGTAGTCGAACGGTTGAGCCGGCGCTTCCGGCTGACGCTCTATTTTTGCAATTCCAATATCATGGGAGAGGAGGAATACCGGCGCAGGCTTGAGGCGCAGCGCGCGTTCGTGGAGGCCTATAACGCGTCCGCGGATTGCGCGGCGCCGCTGTCGCTTGTCACCGCGCCTTACGCGCCCGAGGCGTTTCTCGAAACAGTGCGCGGGCTTGAGGCGGAACCGGAAGGCGGGGCCCGCTGCCGGGTCTGCATCGCGGACAGGCTGGAACATACGGCGGTCTACGCGTCGCTGTACGGTTTCGACGCCTTTTCGACGACGTTGTCCGTGAGCCCGCACAAGGATTTTGGCGCGATTGCCAGGATCGGGCGTGAACTTGCGCTCCGGTACGGGATTGCTTTCCTGGCCGAGGATTTTAAAAAACGGGACGGCTTCAGGCGGTCGGTCGTCCTGTCGGAGGCGTACGGCCTGTACCGCCAATCCTATTGCGGCTGCCGGTTTTCCGTGAGATGACTGTATGCGGCGGGGCGCACAGGTGAAAAAACCGGGGCATAAACCATGAGCTACGCGGATGTCGTTATCGAGACGCGCAGCGACAATGTGGACAATTTCTTCACCTATGAGACCGGGGATATTTCCGGTCTGCGCGTCGGCTCAAAGGTGACCGTGCCGTTCGCGCAGGAACATGCAAAGCGCAGCGGCTATATCTTTGCGCTCTATGAGGAATTGCCCCCGGCGCTTGCGGATAAGCGTATCCGCAGGATCGAGTCGGTTTGCGAGGAGGAATCGCTGACAGCGGAGGCGATCGAAGTCTGCCGCTGGATGCGCCGCCGCTGCTATTGCCGGTATATCGACGCCGCGCGCTGTTTTGCGCCTGCGGGGAAGCGCCCGGGCGAGCCAAAAGGGGGGCCAGGGGGCGAGCCAAAAGGGGACGGCTCCGCTGCCGAAGCGCCGCCTTTGACGCTGGAACAGCGGCGTGCGGCGGACCGGATCGCGGGTGCGATGAACGCGGGGCAGCCCGAAATCTTTTTGCTGCGCGGGGTGACGGGCAGCGGCAAGACGGAAGTTTATCTTGCGGCGGCGGAACAGGCGCTCGCGCAGGGGCGCCAGACAATTATGCTCGTGCCGGAGATCAGCCTGACGCACCAGACGGTGGAGCGTTTTGTCGCGCGTTTCGGAGGCGCGCGTGTCGCGGTCCTGCACAGTGCGTTGACGCAGAACGAACGCTGGCGCGAATGGATGCGTATCCGCAGCGGCGCGGTGGATATTGTGATCGGGGCGCGCTCCGCGGTCTTCGCGCCGTTCGAAAAGCTCGGGCTCCTGATCCTGGACGAGGAGCACGAGGGCACGTATAAATCCGATATGAGCCCCAAATACGACGCGGTCGAGGTGGCCGTGAAGCGCGCAAAGGCGGCGGGCGCGGTGGCGGTCCTCGGCAGCGCAACCCCGTCGATTGTCTCATCCTACCGCGCGCGGCAGGGATTGTACAAAGAACTCGCGCTGACGAAGCGTTACAATACGGCGCCGCTGCCGGAACTTACGGTGGTCGATATGCGCAAGGAACTCGCGAACGGAAACAAGAGTATCTTCAGCGAGGCGCTGTACGCCGCGATGCTCGATGCGTTTGCCGCGAAAAAACAGGTTCTGCTGTTTCTGAACCGCCGCGGCTGGTCGTCTTTCGTTTCCTGCCCGCACTGCGGATATGTGATGAAATGCGGCCGCTGCAATATTTCTCTGACTTACCATAAAGCCGGGGACCGCGCGGTCTGCCATTTCTGCGGCGAGAGCCACGCGGTGCCGGAGGCCTGCCCGTCGTGCGGCGCGGAGGGGCTGCGCTATTTCGGCCTCGGCACCGAGCAGGTGGAAGAGCGGACGCGGCAGGCCTTTCCGGACCGCACGGTCGCGCGCATGGATGTGGACAGCACCCGGGCGAAGGGCAGCGCGAAGAAGATCCTGCGTGATTTTGCCGCCGGGCGGACGGATATCCTCGTCGGCACGCAGATGATCGCGAAAGGCCTGGACTTTGAGAACGTCGCGA
>WRFF01000119.1 GCA_009778945.1 Clostridiales bacterium
AACTTATCCTCACCGGAGGCAACGTAAATAAGACGCGCGCCCTTTACAAAGCTGTCGCAAAAGCGGGGAAGATTTTTGAGTTCGACCGTCTGACGCAAACGGAGCTCTTCGCATTCGCGGGCAAACGCTTCCGTCAGGCAAAACTCGCGATCCTGCCGTCGGTGCTGGAGGACTTTCTCGCGCGCACCGGCTACCTGGACAGGGATTCCCAAACCGACCTCTTCAAAGTGGATGGAGAAGCGCAGAAGATTGTGCTCTATGCGCAGACGGAAGGCAAAGGCGCCGTGACAACTGGCGACCTCGACGACTGCCTCGGCGACAATCTTCAGACCGACATCTTCGCGCTGATCGACGCGGTCAGCGCCGGGGACAAAGGCAAAGCGATCCGCCTGCTCGAATACCGGCTCGAATCCGGGGAGAGCGTTTTCGCGCTGCTGCCCCGCGTCATCGACCAGTTTGAAACCATGCTCGGATGGAAAGAGATGGAGGGGAAGGGCGGGTACGGCACCGCAAAACGGCTGGAGTTGCTGCCCGTGAAATTCGACTGGCAGATGAAAAAGCTTGGCGCGCTCTCCAAAAATTATTCGGCGGAAAAGCTCTGCGCGATCCTGCGCCGCCTCTATGCGCTCGACAAGGATATCAAATCCGGGGATATCCCCGAACGCTTAGCGCTTACTCTGCTGGTCGCACAGATATAGAGAACGCTCTTTAACAAAGATCAGGCTTTGACATCCTCAAACCCTTCCAGCGTACAACCCCTGCTTTTCAGCGCGGCGTCCATCTTTTCCCTGAAACGGCTTTGCCCGCCGCCGGAAACCATCGTTACCGACACCGCCTTGCCTTCCGGCAATCGCGCCAGCAGGGCGTTGACCGCGGGCGGCGTGTGCCCCGCCCACACAGGGGACATAAGGATCAGCCGGTCATACGCCGCCATATCCGCATCAAACGGCTCAATCGGCCATGCTTTGCCCCGTATCGAAGTAAAAGACCCGATCGTATAGGCCTTTATCGTACCGGGCCGGGCTACATCCCTGATTTCCAGGATATCGGCGGATTCCGCGGCGGCCAGTTCCTGCGCCAGCGCCTTTGTGTGGCCGGTATAGGAGTAAAAAATTACAAGCGTTTTCATATATCCTCCATATTTTCTTAATTTTCAACAATATTAATATAATTATATCATCTATACCATTGATTTTTGTGTTAGTATTATCGTGAAAAATATAAACTGTCCGGAGGGGCAGAGGCATCACGATGAGGCGTTCTAGTTATCCGCCGGAATGATAGGAGGCAAAACATGAACCCATTAACTCTTACATCGGGAATTGCACTGATCATAGCTGTTTTTTGCTGGATCAAAAAACCATTCGGTATACCTTTTTCAATTACAGGATTTATATTTCTCGCCATCAACGCAATAGCCGGCGTTCCGATCACCACGGCGTTTTCGGGGTATACGAGCACCGGGTTCTGGACACTCGTGCCGGCGCTGTTCTTCGGGTTTGCGCTTGCGTCTACGGGCCTCGGAAAGCGCATCGCCTACGTCCTGCTGAAGCGGTTGAAAAACCCGACGCTTCCCAAGCTGATCGTCATATTTTTCATCGTGGGTATGATCCTGTCGCTTCTGACGCCTTCCATGGTCGTCCGCGTTGTGATCATCATACCCATCGCATTGAGCTGCGCCCAGCTTTGCGGGTTCGGCAAAGGGACGAAAGAGCGGTCGATACTCCTGATTTCGGTCTGGTTCGCGGCGGTCGTACCCGGAAACGCCTGGCCGAACGGTTCGCTTAACGGGCCGATCTACACAGGTATGTTCGCGAGTTCCGGGCTCGGTGAAATTTCCTTTACCCCGTGGGTACAGGCCGCGCTGCTGCCGATATTCCTGACGGTCATCCTGACGCTTATATTCGGGTTTCTTGTCAACAGGTCGAAGGAGAAAACGACGCTTGACGTGACGAACTTCCAATCCGCGTTTTCCGACATCGGCCCCATTTCAAGGTCGGAGATCGCGACAGGGATCATCCTCATCATCTGTTTTGCGCTCTTTGTGACGAGAGAACTGCACCATATTCCGGACGCTGTCGTCTGCGTGGCGGGATTGATCGCGCTCTTTATTTTCGGCGTGATTAAGACGAAAGACCTCGGCCCCGGGATCAGTTGGGATTTTGCACTCTTCATGGGCGGCGCGCTCGGCTACGGAGCGATCTTTGATTATACGGGCCTCTCCAAATGGCTGGTCGGCATTATTTCTCCCGCGGTTGCGCCGGTAGCCGGAAACTCCGTGGGGCTGTTCCTGATCCTGGCGCTCATCGTCATGTTCCTTTGGCGTTTTGTCGATATCGCAACATTTGTCCCGACCGCCGCGATCGTGATTGCGATGATTCCGGGATTCTCGAAGGAATTCGGCATCAACCCCTATGTCTGGATCCCGATCCTCATCCTGGCGCAAAACACCTTCCTGATGAGCTACACGAATATGTTTGCGCTCGTCGCGGAAGAAAACATGGGCGACGCCGGTTGGGACAAAAAGACCTTTTCCAAATACAGCTTTGTGTACTGCGGCGCCGCAATTGTGGCCGTAGCCGTTGCGCTGCCGTATTGGACAGGCCAGGGCCTGATATAAATTCAAAGTTTATTCTCCGTAGTGGAAGTTTTCATTATGGAAAATATATCGGCAAATAACCGCATAACTATTACTTATTTTAATAAAGGAGGATCGATCCTATGAAAAAAATCGCATTGGAAGAAGCCTATGTAGTGCCAAATGTAGCGCAATGGACGCCGCAGGTAAACGGCCTCCCCGAATTTGGCCTTTGCCGTCCGGCGCTTGAAGACTTGGCGGAAGGCCGTTTGAGAGCGATGGACGAAGGCGAGATCGAAATTTCGGTCGTGTCCCCCACCACCCCCGGGCCGCAGGGGTTTGTAGACGCTTCGCTGGAAGCGGAGCTTTCCAAAAAGTGGAACGAATATGTCGCAAACGCGATAGAACCGAATAAGAAAAGGCTGAAAGCGTTCGCCGCGCTGCCGATGAGAAACCCCGACGAAGCGATCAAAGAACTCACCCGCGCCGTGAAGGATCTCGGCATGGTCGGCGCGCTGCTCAACGGATATGACAATGCCGGTGAAAATACAAACACACCGATCTACTACGACCTGCCGCAGTATGTCGACTTTTGGAAGGCTGCGGCCGATCTGGATGTGCCTGTTTACCTCCATCCGCGCGTCGTGCCCCCGGGCCGGGAAACCACCTACAAACCCTATCCGGAACTCGAAGGCGCCGCATGGGGATTCCATGTCGAAACCGCCGAGCATATCCTGAGGATCATCCTGAGCGGGTTGTATGACAAGGTGCCGAACGTTAAAATCGTGATCGGCCATCTGGGCGAATTCCTTCCCTACTGGGCATGGCGCATAGACCATCGTTTTGAATTGGAAGGGCGCCGTCAGTTGATGGCGGACGCCGGCCGGCCGATCAAACACGATGTGACCGATTACGTCAGGAAGCTGTATATCACGACCAGCGGCATGTTCTATACGCCGGGCCTCAAGCATGTGCTTGAAGTGATGCCGCTTGACCATGTCATGTACTCCGTCGACCATCCTTATGAAAGCTGCGTCGTGGGCAATGAGTGGTGGAAAACCCTGGATCTTCCGCAGGATATGCTTCAAGCGATCGGATTCGATAACGCCGCGAAACTTCTGAAGCTGTAAACGCTGTTTCTTAAAATCCTGATAAGCGGGCGGTGACATCACCGCCTGCTTTTGCGTTCGGGCGGAAAAGGCCCGTCAGCAGCACGAACCTGTTTCGGGCTCACCGCCGCCATGGCCCGTCCCGCATCCGCCGAATATTCCATAATGCACGGAGCGGTCGCCAACCACCTTGAACGCTTTTCGATACCGCGTATTGGCGAGTATGGAGGCCGTGTTTCCGCAGACGAGCATCGGCTTCCCCGTGAAAAAGCGGTGATGGTCGTCAAGGTCGAAGAAATGGGGATGCCCCGGGATACTGCCGTCATAATACGCCGTCTGTCCGTAATCCTCACAAACATCCTCCAGGTCATCGAGTTTGAAAGCCCGTATTGTCCGCGATGAAAACGCCGCAAACCCGAGCATCTCCTCGACTTTTCCGTCGCCCAAATCCAGATTGCGGATGTCCGTATAACGGAAATCCGCCCATCCGCTCGCCGCCATGATCCGGCGGAAATCCTCCGTATAAAGCGTGCCGGCCAAACACTCGCTGCGCAGCACGGGGTCGCCCGCAAGCGATTCGGGAATCCGCCTGTCCGCGAAAACGTCCGAAAAGAACAGTTCGCCGCCCGGTCTGAGAACGCGGTATATCTCCCTGAATACCTGCTCCTTGGCGGGAGAGAGGTTGATCACACAATTCGAGATCACAACATCCACACTGTTGTCCTCTATCCCGAGTGATTTCAAGTCTTCAATATACCCTTGCAAAAATTTTACGTTGGACGACTTAAAACCAAAACGCCCGCGCTGTTCGTCCTGATATTTCTTCGCGACTTCTATCTGCTCCGTCGTCATATCGACACCGATCGAACACCCCGACTCACCGGCCAGCTTTGACGCGATATACACATCCCGGCCCGTCCCGCAGCCCAAGTCAAGTACGGTCATACCTTCCAACAGCGGCGGCAAAGGCGAGCCGCAGCCGTAAAATTTATTCATGATCCCGTCCGCGATCAAAGGCAAGATATCCCGGATTTCCGCAGGCGGCTTGTCCGTGCAGCAGCACGCGCCGGAGACCAGGTCCTCATTGCTTTTCAGTTGTTTCCCGTAATACTCTTTTACGTGTTCGAGTACGGACGCTTCGCCGCAGCAATCATCCGACGCGCAGCAATCCTTATTATTTTCGTTCATCACAGCAATCCTCCCTACAGGTTATTTCGCGACAGATACAATTTTCCTTTGTGGCCGTGGCCTCTTCCAGAAAGGCCCGCAAGTTTTGCGCTGTTTCGTCATTCAAAGAGTAGTACGTCCATCGGCCCTCTTTGCGCCCGCTTACCAGCCCGCTCTCGCAAAGCGTCTTCATGTGATGCGAAAGCGTCGGCTGTGTGATATGGAACTTCTCCAAAATCACACAGGCGCATAACTCGCCGCAGGAAAGCATATCTGCGATCATCAGCCTGCTCGGGTCAGACAGCGCTTTGAAAAGCCGCGCATACTCTTTATATTTTTCATCCATCCTTTCACCTCACATAGATATATATCTATCTATATAATAAACAATACATAGACGCTTGTCAATGGGACTATGAAAATCTTAAGCTGTCAACC
>WRFF01000120.1 GCA_009778945.1 Clostridiales bacterium
AATAATATTTCCCGAACTCGCGGCAAAGGAGGAAGAGAGATGAAAGTACCGATATTTCTGCATAAAAGGAAAGATACGCCCAAGCCGGCGGACGGCGTGCGCATGGGATCTCCGTCCGAAGCGCTGATTGCGTTTGTCTACGGGAGGCGTCCCGGAATGGAGTTGGTCCAGGTGGCGATCCTGGTGGCGATCGCCATCGTGATCGGCCTGATCTTTCGCACCCAGATCGAGGCGTTCGTCAACGATGTCTTCGCGAATCTTTCGTCATCGAAATTCAAATAGGAGCGCGGGCAGCGTCCCCGGACGGTTTTGCGGCAAGCGGCGCGGCAGCACGATGGTCGAGGCGGCGATCTACTTTCCGATCGCCGTCCTTGCGGCGATGGCTGTGCTGATCCTTATGATCCATCTCTATGAGCAAAGCTGCATTCAAGCGGATTTGCACGGCGCATTGCGCATGGCCGCGGACGCGGAGACCGGAAAAACGGCGGCATTCTTCACATTCGCCGCTGCGCGCGACCGGTATCGTACGGATGCGGAGAACGTCGATTTCGAACAGCGCGAAGAACAGTCCGGAATGTTCAAAGTTTTTACAGGCGAAACAGAAACGCAGGTTTTTGGGAACCGGCTCACGTCTCCGGCCGGTTATTCCTTCGTTTACGCCGGAAAAGCGTACGCAATCGATGAAAACGTGCTCGTGCGGCTGCGTGAAGCGGCGGAGGGGATTCTGTGAAACAAAAGAGAAAAGGCAGCATTAGCGTATTCCTTGTGATCCTCTTCGCCTGTTTTCTTCTCGTGACGGCGGTTTTGATCGCTGCGGCAAGATCGGCGAGCGGACACAGCGTAACGGATGCGGCTCTGCGGCTGGCGGGACGTTCCGTTCTGTCGGAATACGACAAGCGCTTGTTTTCCGACTACGGGCTGCTCGCTTTTCAGGGCGACGAAAAACAAATCGAGGCGGATATCACGTATTACGCGGGCGCAACATTGACGCCGAAAAAAGCGCCGTATCTGTTTCTGCAAAACAACGGGGGCCACACCGTCACGCCGTGGCCGCAAATGTCCTCCGTGACGGCAAACCTGAAGGGATTCTCACTGTTGGACCTGAACATCTTTCAGGCGCAGATCGAACAGGCTTCCGCCGCCGCATGGATCGAGGATCTTCGTACGGAGCGCCGTACGCGCAACAGCGGCGATCGGAAGGATGACGAAAACAGAACCCTGCGCAACCAAAGCGTTTTGGATTCGCTGCCGTCCGCCGGGTACGACAGCCCCTTCTTTCCGTCCATTGCGGGTGTCGCCGATCTGCCGGACGGCGGGAACGTTGCGCTTGAAAGCGGCGCGCAATTCCTTGTGAGCCAGTATATTCTGGCGGTTTTCAGCGATCACCAAAGCGGATCCAGAGACAGGGACAAGCATTTCTTTCATAACGAAGTGGAGTATGTCCTTGCGGGAAAAGACAGCGACGAAGGGAATTATTCGGACGTTTTGTGGAAACTGCGCGGCATTCGTTATGCGCTGAATGCGGAAGCCATCGCGGTCGATTCGGAGAAGATGCAAACGCTGAACGATATTTCAAACGCCGCCGGCCCCTACAAAGGGGTTGCGATCGCCGCGATGCTCGCCACCTGGGCGGGCGCGGAAACGCACAACGATATGATGCGGCTTGAGGGCGGCGGGAAAGTTGCGCTTCTTAAGACAAAAGACCAGTGGGCGCTGAACGATCCCGCGGAGATATTCGGGAGCCTTGGCGGCGCGATTGCGAGCGGCGTAGGCGAACTTGTCGGATATGAATACGGCGAAACGGCGGTGGCGCCGGCGGACAGCGGCGGTTGGGACTATGAGGGTTATCTGAAATTCCTGCTGATTCTGCTCGACCGCGAGACCAAGCTGGTGCGCGTGATGGATTTGATACAGATCAATCTGAAGGGCACATACAACGAAGATTTTCTGCTGCGCGGCTATTATACCGGTTTCCGCTATGAATGGACAGCGGATGGAGACACCTATGCGTATACGGAACGGTATTAGAGATTTGCGGATGCGTCGGCGCCGCGGTTCTCTGGCGGTGGAGGCGGCGATTTTTCTTCCGCTCTTTTTCGTCGGTATTTTGACGCTCGGCTCTTTGATCCGCTTCACAACTGTCTCCGAAGGGGCCTTTCATGCGATGGCGGACGAAGCGCACAGGGCTGCCGCGGAGGCGCAGATCCTGCCGCTGCCGCTTGGATTTTCGGAACGGGTGGAGCAGCGCGTAATCAGCGAAAGCGGCGGCGCCGTTACGGAAGCGGAACTACGGCCGCTGCGCTACCGGATACCGGGCCTCGGCGCTTCCGGGAAGGCCTACACGGATCTGATCGGTTTCACCGTCTCGTGGCATATGCCGCTGAAAATCCCTTCTCTGTTTCGCGATTCGATAGACGGAGCGGAAAGCGTACTCTGCCGCGCTTTCGTAGGGCGTACGGACGAGGGCGGCGTCTTTCCGTTTTCCCGGATGGAAGAACAGGAAAATGATCATACCGTCTGGATTTTTCCGCGAAGCGGGGAACGGTACCACGGAGAGCATTGCCGGTATGTGGAAGCGATGCCGCAGGAGAGGCTGCTCAGCGGGTCGCTGCGCCGACAGTATACACCCTGCGAACTCTGTCACGCGGAAACCGCGCGGGACGGGACGCTCGTCTACTGCTTTCCGAAAAGCGGCGAGTGCTATCATCTGGCGGATTGTTATTTAGTAAAACGGTATGTCCTGGAAATCGGCGAGGAGGAGGCAAAGCGGCAGGGCTATACGCCTTGTTCGGTCTGCGGCGGGCACTGAGCCTGCCGCCGGCGCCGGCAAAAGCCGCAAATGCGCGGTTTTCCGGTATCCGCGAAACGGAGGCAGTTATGGAGAATCATACAATTTCGATATCGATCGCGGAACTTGGGTCCGCGCCCTACGAAGTGCGAATGCTGGCGACCGAGCGGCTTCCATTTCTGCTTCCGGTCACCCCTGTCATCATGGACGGAAGCGCGCGGTTGCTCTATGCCTGCGAGGGGGCGGCGCCGCTCGCACAGATCGGGGACCAGCGCGGGTTGGATTTGAACGATTTGTTCATCCTGTTGCGGGGTTATTTGCTCTGTCTGGCAGATGCGCGGGACCGCCTGCTGAATACGGCGCATATCGGTTCTGATCCGCAGCGCAGCGTCTTTGTGCTTTCCGGCGAAAAACTCTGCGCGCCGGACGTTCGCGTGTTGTACGGGCCGGATGAGCTTAGTGACGAAAATGACAAGATCTGCCGCGTGGCGGACGCGCTTGCGGCGCATCGGGGGATTATGGGCGCGGAGCCTGCGCTCGGGGCTTTTTCAAGGCGGGCCAGGGAACGGACGCCGACGCTTTCCGCCTGTTTGAAACTCGCAGAAAGCGTTCAACGGGAATGGAACTATGTTATCTAAAGGACTTCTTCTACGGGGCCGTCGGCAACGATCCCGCCGTTTTCGAGAACGACGGCGCGGTCTGCGGCAATACGTGCGAAATCCGGATCGTGCGTCGCGATCAGGCGGGTTTGCTCCAAACGGCCCAGAATCTCCATAAAACGGCGTTTCGCAGCCTGATCGAGAAAAGCGGTCGGTTCGTCAAAAAGCAAAAGGCGCGGATTCATAACGAGAACCGAAGCGATCGAGCAGACGCGCTTTTCCCCGCCTGAAAGCTTCAGCGAAGATTTCTCCGCCAAGTGGAGGACGCCGAGTTCCGAAAGGACCGTTTCCACCTTCTCGCGCACCTCCGTTTCCGTATGGCCGTAATTGCGCGGCCCGAACGCGACGTCGTCGTAAACGCGCGGCATGAAGAGTTGGTCGTCCGGGTTTTGAAAGACGAGGCCGACTTTGCGGCGTACAGTCAGGATATGCTCTTTATCCACGGGGACGTCGCCGATCACGACGGAGCCGGCCGCCGGCGTGAGCACGCCGACGATCGTGAGCAGCAAAGAAGTCTTGCCCGCGCCGTTCGCACCGATAACCGCGACTTTCTCTCCGGCGTCCAGATGCAGGGAAACGCCGTTGAGCGGCCTCGTGCCGTCGCTGTACGCAACGGAAAGCCCCCGGATATCGAGCGATGCGGGACCCCGTTCGTGGGGATGGTGATGCTCCCGCGGCGGTTCTTCTGCGGAACGGCGGCCTGAAGGGGGAAATGGTTCTCTTGTGTCATGCATGATTTTACCGGACTCCGATCCTATTTTATAACAATGTCAGTGGTGGGAAAAAGCGCAGCAGGAGGAAAAGCGCGATGAGCGCGGCGGCGCAGATCCCATCGGCGCGCCGGAAACGAATCTTCTCCCGGTCGGGGAACCCCTGTCCGTAACCGCGGCAAAGCATTGCGTTGTAGACCCGCTCACCGCGGTCGAAACTGCGCAGGGCGAGCTGGCCGGCAAACGAACCCATATGGCGCATTTCAATACCGCGCGCGCCGGCGCTGCGCAGTTTGTAGGCGAGGCTCATCGAACCGGCCTCCTCCGTCAGGACACCGAGATAGCGGTAGATCATCTCTATCAGTTGGATAAAGAATTGGGGTATATGAAACTGGCGAAGCGTGCGCGTCAGCGAGGGGAAGGGGGTTGTCGCGATCAGGATAAAGACGGCCATGACGCACAGAAAGGTCCGCAGCAAGATCGTGATCAACGACAGAAGCCCGTAGCTGACCGCTATGCCCCCCATGGTGAAAGCGGTGTTTTGGTCGAGAAAAAAATTTGTGACGCCTGCAAACGCACAGAAAGGCAGCGCAATCAGAAACCGCCGGAGCAGAAGAGAGGCTGGCAGCCGGGCAAGCGGCATCACGACCGCGGGGTAAAGGAAGTACGGGATACACCCGAGCACATCGTATCGGCCGAAGCTTACGATAGTCAGGATATAGGCTGCCGTGAAAAGGATCTTTGCGCCCGGATGCAGGCGATGGAAGGCCGTGTCCTGACCGGACAGGCCCTCGAGCGCGTAGAGTTCATGGATGCGGTCTCCGATTCCGCGCGTGTTTCCGCCCCGGAGCCGACGCGCGTGAATTTCTTCCGATTTTTCCTTTTCGTTGCGGTTGCGATTGCGGGTGCGGATGATGAGCCCGACGCCGCCTGCGAGCGCAAAGGTGAGTGCGGCGCCGAGAAGCCCGGCCATGGACGTGCCGCCGCCTCCGCTTTTGAACGCATAATCCGGCATGATGGCTGTCTTGCCTTGCACTTGCGCCAGCGCGGCGGTTTGGCCGGGATTGTTCAAACCGATTGCGCCGGTAAGGTGCTGAATCGACCAT
>WRFF01000121.1 GCA_009778945.1 Clostridiales bacterium
ATGGAGCATCTTGCGGACGGCCGGGCGCAGGCGATCATTACGAACAGCGGATACGCCAATACGCTGGCGCCGGACGGCAGGAAAATCGCACTGAAGACTTGCGAACTGACAGGCGCGGCGCTCAGGCTGAAAACGGAGGATATCGTCGTATGCAGCACGGGCGTGATCGGACAGCCGCCGACGATCGAGCCTTTTGAGCGGAACGTGCCGAAGCTTGCGAAGGCGGTGCTTGAAGGCGCGGCCGGCGGAAAGGCGGGCCGGTATTACGGCGCCGCGAACGCGGCCGAAGCGATCATGACGACCGATACGGTCCGAAAGGAGGCCGCGGTCGAATTCAAGCTCGGCGGAAAGGCCTGCCGGATTGGCGGCATGGCGAAAGGCAGCGGCATGATCAATCCCAATATGGCGACGATGCTTGTCTTTATCACGACGGATGCGGCGATTTCGCCGCCGCTGCTGCGCGATGCGCTGAAAAATGACATCAACCATTCGTTCAACCAGATCAGCATCGACGGCGATACTTCGACGAACGATACGGTTGTAATCCTGGCGAACGGCAAAGCGAAAAACAAGCGAATTGATTCGTTCAGCGCCGATTTTCACGCCTTTGCGGCGGCGCTCAACAAAGTGACTGTCAAACTGGCGAAGATGCTGGCGAAAGACGGCGAAGGCGCGACAAAGCTCATCGAATGCCGTGTCAAGAACGCGCCGACGGACGAAATTGCAATGAAAATCGCAAAGACTGTCATCCAGTCGGATCTCGTAAAGACGGCTATCTTCGGAAGCGACGCCAACTGGGGCCGTATCCTGTGCGCGGTGGGCTATGCCCCGGGCCATTTCAATACGGACAATGTGGACGTCACGCTGTCTTCCGCGAAAGGCCTGATTACCGTGTGCCAGGCGTCCTTTGCGGTTGAATTCGACGAGGCGTTTGCAAAGCAGGTGTTGAATGAAGACGAAATATTTATTTCGGTAAACCTGCATGACGGTATGGCGGACGCCAAAGCGTACGGCTGCGATCTGACCTACGACTATGTGAAGATCAACGGGATGTACCGGACATGATTGCGCCCAATAAAAAACAGGATTCACACAAAGCGGGCTATGAAAAATTTTGATAATAAAACAATTGTGGTGAAATACGGCGGCGCGGCGATGCGGAGCGGGGCGTTGAAGCGTTCGGTTTGCGAAGACGCGGCGGCGCTCGCCGCGTCCGGCGTCCGGCTGGTACTCGTACATGGCGGCGGGCCGGAACTTTCCGATTTCCTGAAACGGAGCGGGAAGGAATCCGTCTTTGCGGACGGGCTCCGATACACCGATGCGGAGACGATCGAGGCGGCGGTCATGGTGCTCGCCGGAAAGATCAACAAGGAGCTTGTCGCGCTGATCGAAAACGCGGGCGCGCGCGCTGCGGGGATCTGCGGCGTCGACGGCGGGTTGATCGCCGCGCGGAAAAAAACGGCGCCGGA
Organism: Clostridiales bacterium; assembly: GCA_009778945.1. Classification (GTDB taxonomy): domain Bacteria; phylum Bacillota; class Clostridia; order Peptostreptococcales; family Anaerovoracaceae; genus WRFF01. The sequence continues at coordinate 1,470 of WRFF01000121.1, forward strand.
TCTCGGATTTGTCGGTGAAATCACGGAGATCCACCTTGAAATCCTGGAGGCGCTGCTCGGTGCGGGCATCGTCCCCGTCGTGGCGTCCGTGGCGCTCGGCGCGGGCGGTGAGATCTACAATATCAACGCGGATACGGCGGCGGGCGGGATTGCGGCGGCGCTTCGGGCCGACGCGTATATCACGCTGTCGGACATCCCCGGCGTCCTGCGCGACGGAGGGGACCCGGCGACGCTGATCCCTGTGGTCCGCACGGACGGCGGACGCGGCGGGTGCGGCGAAACGCCTACCATAGAACAGCTCTTTGAAGAAGGCGCGGTCACAGGCGGCATGATCCCCAAATTGAACAGCCTCGCGGACGCGATACGGCGCGGCCTGAAATGCGCGCAGATCGTTGACGGGCGTGTGCCGCACGCGCTGCGGGACGCGGCCGGCGGCGCGGCCGCCGGCACCAAACTGATTTCGGGATAAAGGCGGAAAGGTTAGGATGTAAGATAAGACATGAATACACAGGAAATCAAACAGGCGGAAGACCGGTTCACGACAAACACCTATACGCGCTATGACGCGGCGCTCGTGCGCGGAGAGGGCGCCCGTGCGTTCGGCCCGGAAGGGCAGGCCTATATTGATTTTACTTCGGGGATCGGTGTGAATTCGCTCGGCTTTTGCGACCCGCAGTGGGTGGAAGCCGTACAGGCGCAGGCGGCGGCGCTCCAGCACGCGTCCAACCTGTTCTATACGGAGCCGTGCGCGCGCGCAGCCGAAAGCCTGATGAAGCTGACCGGCATGCGGAATATGTTCTTTGCGAACTCCGGCGCGGAGGCGAACGAAGGCGCGATCAAGGCGGCGCGCAAATACAGCTTTGAAAAATACGGCAAAGGCAGGGAAGATTCTTTCGACCGGTACCGCATCGTCACGCTTTCGGGATCCTTCCACGGCCGCACGATCGCGACGATCACCGCGACGGCGCAGCCGACCTTCCATCGGTATTTCACGCCTTTTCTGCAGGGATTTGATTATACGGAAACCAACAAAACCGAAACGCTTGAGCGTCATATCACGGACAAAACCTGCGCGGTCATGGTGGAATTCGTTCAGGGCGAGGGCGGTGTCGTCGAGCTCGACGGCGGTTTTGTGCGCGAGATCGACCGCCTGTGCCGGGAGCGCGACATTTTGCTCATCGCGGACGAAGTGCAGACCGGCGTCGGGCGTACGGGCCGGTTCATGGCGTATGAGCATTTCGATGTCCGGCCGGATATCATCACCGTCGCAAAAGGGCTCGGCGGCGGCCTGCCGATCGGCGGCGTGCTCTTCGGCGAAAAGACCTGCGATGTCCTGAAGCCCGGCGACCATGGCTCGACTTACGGCGGAAATCCGGTTGTCTGCGCGGGTGCGGAGGCGGTGCTGAAACGGTTTGAAGACGGCGGCCTGCTCCATGAAATTGCGGAGAAGGGCGCGTATATGCGTGAAAAAATCGTCGCGATGAGCGGTGTAAAGGCGGTCAGCGGCCTTGGGCTTATGATCGGCATCGATATCGGCGATAAGGATCTGCAGGCGGTTACGGCCGCCTGCCTGAAAGGCGGCCTCCTGATTTTGACGGCAAAAAACCGTCTGCGCCTGCTGCCGCCGCTCACGATCTCCCGCGGGGATATCGACGAAGGGCTCGCAATCCTCGCGCCCGCGATCCAAAAGGCGCCGAAGATAAAAAAGTAGGCGCCAGGGGAAATGATGCGCGGTGTAATGTTTTCGGATACTTCGGGGTTTTATTGGTAAGGCGCCGATTTAAGGAGGACAGGCCATGAAACTGACGGATATTAAAAATTCTATCGACAAGGCAAAAAAAACTATCGAAGAAACAGATGCTGCCGACAAAATAAACGAGGATGCTACGCCATCCACGCAACGGGACGAATGGAGAAATTTCGGGGGGGCGAAACGGACCCTCCGGCAGCAGCGGATCGGGCTCGTCCTGCTTGCCGCAGGTATCTGCCTTGCCATTGTCTATATTGTGTCCCACCACCAGGCCCCCGCCGCGCCGCAGGGGGATAACAGCGCTGCGCCTGCAAAGGCGCAGGCCGCTATCAGCTGGCAAACCGCGGGCAAGGATTATTCCGGGCTTTATGCCGCGATCGAGAAGATCGCAAAGGACAATCCCGGCGGCGGGCCCTACAATGCGCTTGCGGCCGGAAACGCAACCGTGTCGCCCGCCGCGGAACCGACGCAGCCGTCAACCCCGGAACCTCCGGCGGGCGGCGCCGGGAATGCAAACGGATCTTCCGGAAACGGCGCGGAAGCCGCCGCTCCGGAGAACACGATCCCGCCCGAGGGCGGGTACGCCGGAGATACGCTCGGCGCTGCGGAGCCTGCGCCGCCGGCAGTTTCGGGCGGCGATTTGAGCGGGACGGAGGACAGCGGGCCTTCGGGTGATTATTCCGATACAAACGTACAGGTTGCGGGCGTACAGGAAGCCGACGTGATCAAAACCGACGGCATGTATATCTACGCAATCAACAGCGAAAATCTTGTCATCGTCAGCGCAAACAACGGGAACCCCGAACTTGTCGCAAAGATTCCGCAGGTGCTGGACCAGGGACAGGTTTATTTTGAGATGTATGTGACAGGGGACCGGCTCATCGCAATCCGGCAGGGCTACAACCCGCAGACGTACGCGCAGATCCAAAAAGATCAGAATCAGGGCGGATCCGCGGACGCGGGGAGGGCCGCCGCCGGCATCGTCTACCCGGGATCGGCGTATAAAGTCGATACCTCCGTGGATATCTTTGATATCTCGGACAAAGCGAGTCCCAAAAAACTTCATACGCTGAGCCAGAGCGGCAGCTACCGCGACAGCCGCATGATCGACGGGATGCTTTATCTGATCTCCGAATATACGGATATCGACGCCGCTTCGGCGCAGAAGGACGATCCCGGCACCTATGTCCCGCTTTATTCGCAGGATGGCGCGCAGCTTACGGCGCAGCCGGACGATATCGTGCTGCGGCCGAATGTGACATGGCCGGCTTACACGAATATCAGCGGCATTGACGCGGTCGGGAAGGGTGGCTTTGTCTCCAAAAAATCGCTGTTTGGCAGCACGGATATCGTGTACGCCAACCAGGGCAGCCTCTATCTCGCTTCCGGCAGCTATCACGACAATCTCGCGAGACATGACGAGACGTATAATTATTATAAATCCACCACCGATACGATGCTGGCGCGCCTGACGCTTTCGGGCGGCAAGGTCGATATCGCGGCGACGGCGGAGATCCCCGGGACTTTGAACGGGCAGTTTTCGCTCGACGAAAAAGACGGCGTGCTGCGCGCCGTGACCACGGAGACCGAGAACGACTGGGCGGATTTCATCACACCGCCGCAGACCTATGATGAAAAGACGTGGGCGAATTTCCCCGCGGGTACGACGAAGACGACGAACGCGCTCTACACCTACGACGGGCAGCTGAAGAAAATCGGAGGCGTATCGGGCTTGGCGGAGGGTGAGCAGGTATACTCCTGCCGTTTCATCGGAGACGCCTGTTATTTTGTGACCTTCAGGCAGACGGATCCGCTGTTCAGCGTCGACGTGTCTGACCCAAAGGCGCCGAAAGTGCTCGGCACGCTGAAGATACCCGGCTTTTCGCAGTATCTCCATCCGTATACGGCAAATCTGCTGCTCGGTCTCGGAAACGATGCGAATTCGGATACCGGCGCGGTCGGCAATCTCAAGCTTTCGATGTTTGACATAACAAATCCCGCGGATGTGACGGAGAAGGACAAATTG
>WRFF01000122.1 GCA_009778945.1 Clostridiales bacterium
GTCACTGTCAATGATTATTTGGCCAAACGCGATATGGAATGGATGGGCAAGCTCTATACCTTCCTCGGCCTCACGGTCGGCTGCGTGATACACAGCGTCGAGCCGGGCACCGAAGAGCGGCGCGCGGCATATCTCGCGGACATCACGTACGGCACAAATAACGAGTTTGGCTTTGATTATCTGCGGGACAATATGGTCAAATACGCGGAGCAACAGATGCAGCGTCCGCTCAATTTCGCGATCGTTGACGAGGTGGACAGCATCCTCATCGACGAGGCGAGGACGCCGTTGATCATCAGCGGCACCGCGCAGAAATCTACGGAAATGTACACGCGCGCGGATCGCTTTGTGCGCACGCTGACGGCGGCGCCGCCGAAGGAGGAACGTCCGAAATCGTTCATCCCGATGCAAAATTTCGACGACGAAGCGGAGCAGGCGGGCGATTTCATCCTCGATGAAAAAGACAAGAAGATCAACCTGACCGAGAGCGGCATTAAAAAAGCGGAGAAGGCGTTTGGCATCGAAAATTTCTCCGACCCCGAAAATATGGCGGTGAACCACCATATCATGCAGGCGCTCAAGGCGAATTATATTATGAAAAGAGACGTGGACTACGTCGAGAAGGATGGCGAGATCATCATCGTAGACGAGTTCACAGGGCGCCTGATGTTCGGACGCCGGTACTCGGAAGGGCTGCACCAGGCGATCGAGGCCAAGGAAGGCATTCAGGTCCGTAACGAGTCGATGACGCTCGCAACGATCACGATCCAGAATTATTTCCGTATGTATCAGAAACTGTCGGGCATGACGGGTACGGCGAAGACGGAAGAAGAGGAATTCATCGACATCTACAACATGAACGTCATGGTGATTCCGACAAACAAACCGGTCATCCGGGATGACGCCGACGACGCGGTCTACTCGACGGAGAACGGGAAATTCGAAGCGATCGTAGAGGAAATCACCGCGATACACGAGACCGGACAGCCGGTGCTTGTCGGCACGATCTCGATCGAAAAGAGCGAGCGCATTTCCGATATGCTGAAGAAGCGCGGCGTCAAGCACAATATCCTGAATGCGAAGCAGCATGAGCGGGAGGCTTTCATCGTCGCGCAGGCGGGGCGTCTCGGCGCGGTTACGATCGCGACGAATATGGCGGGCCGCGGCACCGACATCATCCTTGGGGGCAATCCGGATTTCGAGGCGAAACAGGAGATGGCCAAAGAGGGCTTTGACGAGGAGATGATCAGTTATGCGGCGTCCTTTGTTCCGCTCGAAAGCGAGGAGATGATCCAGGCGCGCGTGCGGTATACGGAATTGCTGGAGTCGTTCAAGGACGCGCGCGCGGAGGAGCAGCAGCAAGTGATTGGGCTTGGGGGGCTGCATATCATCGGCACGGAGCGCCACGAATCGCGGCGTATCGACAATCAGCTCAGAGGCCGCGCGGGCCGGCAGGGAGACCCCGGTTCGACGCGTTTTTATATCTCAATGGAAGACGAACTGCTGCGCCTCTTCGGCGGCGACCGCATGCAGTCGATCGTGGGGCGGCTCGGCGTGGAAGAGGACGAGCCGATCGAAGCCGGGATGCTCAGCAAGTCGATCGAAAACGCGCAGAAGAAAGTCGAAGGGCGCAATTTCGGCATCCGCAAATATGTACTGCAATATGACAACGTCATGAACAAACAGCGCGAGATCATCTACGGGGAGCGTACAAAGGTGCTGCGCGGCGAAGACATGCGCGACAATATCCAGACGATGGTAGACGACCTCACGGACGAGGCGGTGGAAGCCGCCGTGATGGGATCGAAATACCACGACGAATGGAATTTCGGCGTGCTCGACGAGCGGCTGTATGGGCTTACGCGCAAATATAAGGGACTCGGCTTGTCTGATGAGGAACGGGAAACGATCTCCCCGGACGAACTGAAGGAACGCGCGCGTGAAATCATGGAAGCCTTTTACGAAGAAAAGGAAGAGGAAATCGAACCTGAGCGGATGCGCGAGCTCGAACGGACGATCCTCCTGATGGTGATCGACCAGAAGTGGATGGACCATATCGACGCAATGGACCAGCTGAAGAGCGGCATCGGGCTTCGCGGCTACGGCCAGCAGGATCCCGCGGCCGCGTACGCGCAGGAAGGCTTCGCGATGTTCGAGGAAATGACCGAATCGATCAAGGAAGATACGGTGAAATTCTGTTACGGCGTCACGATCGAGACGCGCAGCGAGCGCAAAGAGGACACGGGCGCATTGCAGGCGAAGAAGACCGAGAGTCAGGACGGTTTCTCGGAGGCCGCTTCGGCGGACGGCGGCGGCGGAGCGATTGCGGCCGCAAACAATTCCGGCGGCTCGGGCGGCGGGAATTCATCCGGCGGCGGGAAGCGCGGCAAAGGCCCCGCGAATATGCCGCAGGATACGCCGAAAGAGGCGCGCGCGGACCGGCCCGAAACCGTACGGCGCAGCGGCGCCAAAGTCGGCCGCAACGATCCCTGCCCCTGCGGCAGCGGCAAGAAATACAAGAACTGTTGCGGAAAGAACGCGGAATAGGATACAATATCCTCTGCGCGCAAAAAAAGACAAGCAATCTGGAGAAGTCGCCTAGTCCGGCCGAGGGCGCATGATTGGAAATCATGTATACCGCAAGGTATCCGGGGTTCGAATCCCCGCTTCTCCGCCAATAACCGTTGAAATATCAATAATTTTGACGGTTATTATTTTTTGTATAATTTCTCCACGATACCGTTCTACCCTTACTATACCCTTACTGGATTTTTTCCCCCTCAAATATCTTTGATATGTTGTTAATCGCCGCGCGTTTTTGGCCATCAAGTATGTGTTGATAGTGCATAACCATTTCGGGCGTTTCGTGGCCGAGAATATTTTGCAATTCTTTTGGCGACAACCCTGCTTCGAGCCCCATTGTAGCGAAGGCGTGCCGTAATGCGTGAAATTTGATGAGGGGCAATCCTGCTGCTGCAAGAGCTTTATGCAGCATTTTCCGGTAGTAGCGTGGCTCGTATATCCCGCCGATTTCAGTACAAAACATCAAGCCGTTATCGGTATATAATAGGCGGTTCTTCATGCGCTCGTCATTTTGGTTCCTACGGTGGACACGTAGCGATTTAACTGCAACCGGCATGAGGGGGATTGTGCGGATGCCTGCGGCTGTTTTTGGCGTATCTTGTATCCTGATCTCCGCGCCGATTAACTCGCCCTTATCATCGTATATGTTCGCGCGGACAGCATTTTTTGTAATAGATATATATCCGTCTTTATAATCGTTCCATGTGAGCGCGGCTAATTCTCCCTCACGGATTCCTGTTGTAAGGGCAATAATAAATGCCGATTGTAAGCATGATAACAAACCTCCATCATATAGAAGCTAAGAGAATACGTCAATTATTCTATTATTCTATTATATTTTAGCACTTGCATACCACGATGTTGTCTTGTGAGAAATGTTTCAGAGCATGTTCTCGCGAAAGGATAATCTCGTCTATATAAACAATATCAGGTATAATCAAATTACAAATTAGATTTTTATGACACATATTACGGAGATGGATAATCGTGAAGAGCCCTGGCATTTGGAAATATGAATCTGACCGAATTGAATATAAACGCGAGTTAACCGACAAATTTGCAAGGGAAGTTATAGCGTTTCTGAATTCAAAGGAAGGTGGATTGCTTTATATCGGTATAGATGACAACGGCGATATTATTGGTGTGAAAAAGCCTGATTCAGCACAACTTGCAATGATCGATCGTATAAAAAACAATATTTTGCCCGCAACACTTGGGTTATTCGATATAGTCACGGAAGTTCACGATGGGAAGTCGATATTGAAAGTTGTGGTGTCTAGCGGTACTGAAAAGCCATATTACCTTAAAGAATATGGTATGTCGCCAAAAGGTTGTTTTATCCGTATTGGTAGTGGCGTTCAGCCTATGACCACAAGGATGATTGACAATATGTACGCACATAGGAACAGGCTTTCTCTCATCAACATGCCTTCACCCAATCAAAATTTGACATTTAACCAGCTCAGGTATTATTACGAAGCAATTGGTTTAACATTGGGTGAGCAATTTGCGCAGACACTTGATCTTGTGGATGAGGACGGCAAGTATAATTACGCTGCATATCTGCTTGCAGATAATAATGGCGTTTCAATCAAAGTGGCCAAATATGCCGGAACAGATAAGGTAGAATTGGTTGAAAATGAGGAATATGGCTTCTGTTGTTTGCTTAAAGCTACAGATCGTGTTCTCGAAAAACTAATTGTTGAGAATAGAACTTTTGCAAAGGTAACACCAAAAAACAGGCTTGAGAAAAAAATGATTGACTCGTCTGCACTTAAGGAAGCCGCCATAAATGGGATCGTTCATAATGATTACAGCCAAGAAGGGACACCAGTCGTAGAAATATATTCAGACCGGCTTACAGTTACTTCACACGGCGGGTTGCCGGAAGGCTTTGACAAAGAGGATTTTTTCAACTGCATATCAAAACCGCGAAATCGTGTGCTGATGCGGATATTCAAGGATGTTGGGATGGTTGAACAACTTGGCTCTGGCATGAGCAGGATTTTAAACGCCTATAACGAATCAATCTTTGGTTTCACTCCAAACTTTTTGATTGTCACTTTCCCGTTTGCGGAGGGATTTTCATTGCCAAATGGCAACGAAAGTGGCAATGAAAGTGGCAATGAAAAGTATTCAAAAAACATAGAGGCTATTTTAGGAGCTATAAGAAAAAACCCGGAAATCACATTAGATGCTGTTGCATCTGAAACAGGAATCTCAAAAAGAACAGTTTCCCGTGAAATGAAAAAGATGCAAGAGAATGGTATCATCAGGCGTGTTGGCTCAGCAAGGTCTGGTCAATGGGAGATCACTAAAACCTCTTAGCTGAATTGGAGGGGATTTTATTCAGGGTCAATTATGCTTGTAAACAAGTTTTCTTTTCGCTTCTTACTGCTTTGCTTATACCATATTTGGCGCTATTCTGCGCGGCGCTTCCGCACGGGGATATGCTGATTTTGCATTTTGGAAACCGCCGGCATTCGCGTTTATGGTATAATAATAAAGAATTAGAAAGAAATATAAACTTTCCCCAATAAATTTTACGGGGAAGAGTTTGTAGCAACTTTCCTTAAACAATTTTTATATCGATACGACTGCTTGCAAAACACTGGCTTTATTGCCA
>WRFF01000123.1 GCA_009778945.1 Clostridiales bacterium
TCCGCAAATTTCAAAAACCGCTGATTTCCAACGTTTCTACAAACAGAGAATTCGCTTCTATGAATTTGTGGTCAAGTCAGGAGTACCTCAAATGCAAAAGCCAATCTCAAATATAGCATAATCACCTCTATCGCTGAAATAAAAAATACGATTGTTCTCGTGCTTGTTGGATCAGTGATGATACATATCGTCAGTAAACATGATTTCAAAAAAGGCGACGTTGAAAGTTTCAGAGCTTTTCTAAGAAATAAATACCCTCAAGTGCCCTCAAGCGCGTATTCGCATGAAATAAGTGAGGAATATTCGCGAACAACAATTCTATTTCGTATTCCAGATAAATTCTGTTTCATTTTTGTAAGAATGGTGTAAAATATAGGTATCGCGAATAAACTGTTGGCGCGGTCGTAAGGATAGAGCAGTCAATGGCTGAAATAATCAGGAAATTGAGAAAGAAAAAATGGGTGATCCCGGTCATTATCATCGGGATTGCTGCGGTTGCAATTTATTTCGGGACAACCGCTGTCCGCACAAGCCGTCTCGGGGTTCCGAATTATCAGGTGAAAACAGCCAGCGCCGAACGAGGCACTATAGAGCTGACCGTCGCGGGCACAGGCAGCCTGGAGGCGGCTGATTCCGTAAATGTGCAGATACCGTCCATCCTGTCCGTGGCGGACATGAAGGTGGCGCTCGGCGATCAGGTGAAAGCCGGCGACGTCTTGGCGACGCTGGACGCAGGCGCGCTGCAAAGTTCCATTTCGCAGGTACAGAGCGATATCACCGCTATCGACGACCAGATCAATACGGCGAAAAACAGCTCGGCGGAGGCGACCATCAATGCGCCTGTCGCCGGGCGCGTAAAAGCGATCGCCGCCGCGCCGGACGACGATGTGACCAATACCATGGTGCAAGACGGGTATCTGGTCGAGCTGTCGGTGGACGGCAGAATGAAGGCGAATATCCAGAGCGGGAGCGACCCCGGCGCAGGGAGCGCGGTGATCGTCACGCTGTCCGACGGTAGCCGGATAAACGGCACAATCCTCTCTTCAGGCCCTTCCTCCTTTGTTGTCACGACGACGGACAACGGGCCGGCGCCGGGCGAGCAGGTCTCCGTGCAGACCAACGGCGGCGAAGAATTGGGCAGCGGCACGCTTGAAATCAGTACGCCGCTGAATGTCGTCGGAAACGGGGGGACGGTAAAGAGCGTCAACGTGAGCCTGAACGCCGGCGTGAGCCAGGGGCAGACGCTGGTCACGCTGAAAGACTCGGTATCCGTGCTGCAATATCAGGAACTGGCGCAAAAGCGCATCGCCTACGCAAATCTCCTGCAATTGCTGCTCAAATACGAGGAAACGAATTCCATCGTCGCCGAAACCGGCGGTTCGGTCACGGCGATTCCGTCCGGCCAGCAACCTGGTTCCGCAAACAGCCCGCAAGTCGATATCAACAATCTTTTGAACAACCTGCCGCTTTCCCTGGGCAGCGGTATGGGGCCGGCGGCGATCGCGCAGTCCTATGGCTCCGCGGACGCGCCCGTGTTTACGTATGCGTCTGCGTCGCATAATAAACCCGGGCAGCGTACAGGTTTCACATTTGTATCCGATGCCGGCCCGGTGTCCGATAGGGGGTCCGGCTCAAGCACAGGCTCTGCGCCTGATACCGGGCCGGGATCCGCCGCAAGCGTTCCGCTTGCGTCTCCCCCGGATCCTGTTACGGAAATAGTAGGCGTGATTGCAGTCCCCGTCACCCAGCCCGTGCTGGGCGGTACGCCGCAGGTAACCATCCCCTCCGGCACAGGCTATACGGGTACGGTCACCTGGAGTCCGGTAGCTGCCTTTTTCGGGCCCGGGACCGTATATACGGCGGGCGTTACGCTCAAAGCGGATCCCGGATACCGTTTTGCGGACACTATAAATGCAACCGTGGCCGGCGCGACGGTCTCTGATTTTTCCGTGAGTCCCGAGGCGGAACAGAACACCGTTACGCTAAAGGCCGCGTTTCCCGCTACGGCAGCGCTTCCCGCGGGCGTCGATTTGAATCAGTATATCAACAGCGCCGTGCAAAAAAACCTGCAGGACAGCCTGAACCAGAGCGTGAACGACGCTGTAAACAGCGCTATAAACGGGATCGCGAACAACGACGCGCTGCAAAACAGCTTGAACAACAGCCTTAACGGCGCGATAGACAGCGCGGTCAGCGGGATCGGGAATGTCCCGATCACGATCGACGGCTCGTCGCTGTTTCCGAGTACAGGCTCTGCTTCGACAAGTACCGCTATGACGACGCTGTGTACGATCACCCCGGGCAAATCGTTTACCTTGACAGCCGGTATAAACGAAAGCGACATTTTCTCCGTGAAGGCCGGGCAGAAAGCCAATATCGTGATGGACGCGATGCTGAACAACATATTTTCGGGAGAGGTCTCCAAAGTATCGACCGTTGGGACTTCTCAGTCCGGCGTCACCGCCTATCCCGTGACAGTCAAACTGGACGCGGCAAAGACGCCTCTGTTGAGCGGGATGAACGCAACCGCCAATATTGTGACGGAGATTAAAGAGAATGTGTTGACCATTCCGATGGACGCGCTGCAGGAACAGGGCGATCAGGAATACGTTTATTTATACGATTCGAGCCAGCCGCCGCGGCAGCGAAACGGGCAGCCGGTGGGTACAAGGCAGGCTGTGACGACGGGCATTTCCGACGGCGTTAATGTGGAAGTCACTTCAGGCCTGAAAAAAGGCGAGGCCATCGTCTATACCGTGGCCGAATCCAACTCGCTTCAGGATGCGTTCATCGCAATGGGCGGCGCCCGGAACGGGCGGGGAGGCACTCAAAGCGGCGGCGCCGCGGGGACGGCGAACACTTCTTCGCCAAACAGCGCCGGCAACGCTTCCCCATAGGCCTGCCGTTCTTGCTGGTACCGGCCGATGATTGAAATGAACGACATTTCAAAAGTATATGTCTTGGGCGCGGAAAACATATACGCATTGAATAAGGCGTCGCTGAAAGTGGCCGACGGAGAGTTTATTGCGGTCGTAGGCCCATCAGGCAGCGGAAAGTCCACCTTGATGAACATCATGGGGTGCCTCGATATCGCCGACAGCGGCGAATACATTCTGGACGGCATGGCGATCGAAGATTATTCCGAGGATGAACTGGCGAAAATCCGCAACCACAAGATCGGATTTGTGTTTCAGAGTTTCAATCTGCTTGGCAAAATAACCGCAGTGGAAAATGTTGAATTGCCGCTGATTTATCAAGGCGTGCACAGCAATGAGGCGCGTGCGAGAGCCCAGGACGCGCTTGTCTCTATCGGTTTGGCGGACCGGATGAACCACAGGCCCACCGAACTTTCCGGAGGCCAGCAGCAGCGGGTGGCCCTCGCCCGCGCTCTGGTGACAAATCCGTCCATCCTGCTGGCGGATGAGCCGACCGGCAATCTCGACCACAAAACAGGCGAGGAAATCCTGCGTCTTCTGATCGATTTGAACAGTGCGGGCAATACCGTCGTATTGATCACGCACGATACGGGGATCGCGCAGGCCGCGCCGCGCCGCGTTCATATTCTGGACGGTGAGGTGTCGGAAGAGGCCTGAGATGCTGAAACAGTCTGTAAAAATGGCCGTATCGTCCATTATCACGAATAAAACACGGTCGCTCCTCACGATGCTGGGCATCGTCATCGGGATCGTGGCGGTCGTCGTTTTGATCTCCATGGTAAGCAGCGCGACCAATTCCATTATGGGCGATCTGTATTCGCTGGGCGCGGACAAACTGAACGTCACCATACTCAGCCAGCAGGGCCCTCCGCTTACGGTGCAGGAAGTGTCCGGCTATGCGTCCAAATACAGCAGCGTTGCCTATGCCTCCCCGATGGCCAGGCAGAGCGCTTCCGCCAAAACCCTCACCAAAACGGCTGACGCCTCTGTCTGGGGCGTCACGCCTTCCTATCAACAGATCGAAGACCTTTCCGTCCAGTCGGGCCGGTTCCTGAAATCCCCGGATGTAGACAATAATTCGGCGGTGGCGGTGATCGGGTCCGGGCTTGCGGACAGCCTGTTCGCTACGACTGACGCGGTCGGCAAAACGTTTTTCATCGGCGGCCGCAGCTTCCGCGTTATCGGCGTGCTCGACGATATTCCGCAGACGCTTTTGGGCCCCAGCAACGATATGGCCGTCATTCCGTATACGCTGGCCGAGCGGATTTTCAGCCTCAACGGCGTGACAGCCTTTATCGTGAAAGCTTCGAGTGCGGATGTCGTAACGGCGGCGCAGGAGGAAATCAACCAGGAGCTGCTCAATCATTACAGAAATAAAAACGCGTTTTCCATCCTGAACCAAAGCGCGCTGTTAAGTTCGCTGGATTCCATTACCAGTACGCTGTCGTATATGCTGGGCGGGATCGCGGCGATATCCCTTCTGGTCGGCGGCATCGGCATCATGAATATCATGCTGGTTTCCGTCACCGAGCGTACGCGGGAAATCGGCATCCGCAAGGCAATCGGCGCCACCCGCAGGCAGATCCTCTCGCAGTTTCTGGTCGAATCGCTCGTCATCAGCACCCTGGGAGGCTTGTTCGGCTTGCTGCTTTCCTGGGGGATCCTCAGTCTGCTCTCCTATATGATGAATTCAAGCTATGCCATGTCGCCGGGCGCCGCTGTGCTGGCTGTCGTATTCTCTATGGGCATAGGCCTTGTCTTCGGCATCAACCCGGCCAACAAAGCAGCGAAAATGCCGCCTATCGTCGCCCTGCGGACGGAATGAGGGAAACCCGGTCGGCTCTCTTTTGTGAATCCTTCTATGAATTTGGCCAATTTTCACATACCCATAACCTGCGCTGGAACGGTATATATTATAGATTACAGTATTGCTACCTATTTTGCTTTTGAAATGACATTCAGCCCACTCGCTGAAAAACGCGATATTTTAAATTCAAAATCCGGGTGGATTAAAATGAAGTATTCGGGTATAATAAAACAAATAGATTTTATACAGGCACAACAACCGCTTTAATGTGAAAGGCTGAAAATGACTTTAACGAAAAAAGGCTATCTTCCGCGGATAGCAGACGCAAAGATAGAGCAACTCATGGCCTCATTTGGGGCAATCTGTGTTGAAGGGCCAAAATGGTGTGGCAAGACTTGGACAACCCTGAACCACGCCGAAAGCGTCTATTATGTCGCGGATCCCGCGCTGAACTACCAAA
>WRFF01000124.1 GCA_009778945.1 Clostridiales bacterium
AAACCGGTATTCCGCCAATGGGTCTGACGGCGCGGATGCATCTTCCGAACCGTCCTGCAATTTGGAAAACCGTGATACGGAGATATTCAACAGCACCGGACCGTCTCCGGACAGGAGGAGTTCTCTCTTCCGCCGGACCGCGTCGATGACCGCGAGCGGATTATCCCCCCGCACCCGTTCCGCATAGAGCTGACGCGGTTCCACCGCGGCGGCGATCCGCACCGGCGATTCAAAGCTCCGCGTATCCGTTTCCGGATCGGAAAGAAGCGGATTTTGCTCTTCGACAATCTGGAACAAAACCGGAAGCCCGCCGCGCCGGCGGTCTTCCCAGAGAGTGTGATACTGGTTCATAGAGGCAAAAGAGAACGCTTCAAGCAACGCGCCCTTCGTATAAGCGGGAGCGCACAGGCAACAAAAAGCGATACCCTGTTTTTCCTGCACACGCTGATATAACGCCGCGCCGGCGGCAACCGCCGGCACCGTATCCGCCGGCACCTTCGGATAAATGCCAAAACGCGGCAAGCGCCAGGCGCCGCTTGCCGCACCGTCCGCACACCCGAGGACATCGCAGGCCGCCCCGTACAACAACGCCAGAATTCCGTGTTCTTCAGCCTTTTGGCCGACAGGCCCTGCGGTCTTTTCCCATGGCGCGCCGCCGCAAAACTCCGTCATTGCCTCCGTCAAATCTTCTTCCGGAAGCTGATGAATGGCTGACAGCGCCTTGGCTAAAAACATATTGTCGGCCTGAGCCCTCATATCCGCAATAAGCGGATCTCCGGCAGCCAGCAGAAAAGCCTGGCCCACCGCAACCGCCTCGCCGCCATAGACTGCGGCAGCCGCCGGGAACGCCTTGGCCGGCCGGGCTTTAATGCCGAGAAAAGAGCCGTTTTGCGAAAGCTCCGATTTCATTACGGAAAATAACCGCAGAATGCTCATGTCGCGATAGATGCGAAGCAGTTCCGTATCCGAGAAATGCGCGCGTTCCTGCTCAACGCTCCTGTCGTACAGACCCGACGGGATCGTCTTCATTACGATCTGGCCCGCTTCCCGTCTGTCTTTCATCCCGGTTTGATTTGCCATGTTATCTCCTCATCCCCTTTCTGTATTAAAAAAGCACTATGCGCCCTCTACAGCCCTGTCCCGGCGCCTCGGAACACCTCGCCTACGGAGAGGAACGGGAACGTCATACGACGAATGGATGCAGCGGAAAATTTTGCGCCGACGAACACCGAAGCGGCATAGACCGCCGCCTCCGAATGCGCACCGGCAAAATGCGCGCCGATCAGCCGGCCGCTGGTCCGCTCAATCAGGAATTTTGCGAAACCGCCGATCAATTCTTCGGCTGCCATGAGATTGAGATCGTGTAAAGCGCATTGTCTGACCTCAAAATCAAGGCCTTTCGCACTGGCTGAAATCTCCGTTTCTCCGACGCTCGCCGCTTCCGTTGCACCGAATAATACCTGCGGAATCATTTCATAACGTATCCCGTCGCGCTGCCCGTTCATATCGGAGACCGCCACCGCCGCTTCACGCCGCGCCGTCGCCGCCAGCATGGAACGGCCATTGACATCGCCGCCGGCCCAAACACCGGCAATATTCGTACGCATTCGCGCATTGGTGACAATCGCATTGTCCCTCGTATAGATGCCGAGCTTTTCTATACCCAGGCCGGAAATACGTGGTTTGCGTCCCATAGAGATAAGTACCTTATCCGCGGGAATTGTCTGCCTCCCTTTCGCCCCGGCGGTAAAAACCGCCCCATTCCCGATCATCAGATGGCGTACCGACAGGCAGAAAGAGAGCCCCTCCTCTTCCATGCGTTCCCGCACGAAACGCGCGGCGTCCAGGTCGAGTGATCCGCCGACTTCTTCCGTCATCTCCACAACCGCGACCCGCGCGCCGAGCCTCGCGTAGGCCCACGCGGTTTCAAGCCCCATAATGCCGCCGCCGATCACCACAAGATGTTTGGGGATTTCCGCCGTCCGAAACAATATTTCCGGCGTGACAACCAATCCGCTCTGAAGCCCTTCGGAAATCCCACGGAACGCAGGTACAATGGGTTCCGAACCGGGCGCAAGAAACAGCCGGCGGGTATAAAAATGCGCAGACCCGGATTCAACCGCAAACAGACCGTTCTTTTGCCCCGCAATCGCCGCCCGGCCGTGACGCGCTTGAACCCCATACAAACCGAGCCCTCTGGCCGCCTCTTTGACCAAAGAGGCGATCCGGCGGTCTTTTTCGAAAAAAATTCCGGCTGCCGGCTGCCTCGCCGTATCCCGATGCATATCCGCAATTCCGGCATCAGTTGTATCAGAAGGCCTTCTCACGGTTTCCGAAAGCATGCGGAGCGCCGCCGCCCCGCCGCCCAGTGAGGCGCCGCCAAGCGTATCCACTTCAAAGAGCAGCGCCGACAGGCCGCTTTTCGCCGCGGCGGCCGCGGCCGCCTGGCCCGCGGCGCCGCCGCCGATTACGATCAAATCATGCAGTACGGGACGATCAGCCATGCCGCATCGCTTCCAGTGTATCCATAAAGAGCGTCTCCCAGGAGAAAACCGCAAGCTTCCCCCCGAGCGTCCGAAGGAAAGCGTGCGCCGCCGCCGTATTCAACGCGCGCCCGTCAAAGGAAAGCGCCAGGGTGATTGCGGGGAAGACCGCTGGGTCCGCGCCCGCCTCTACGCGAAATTGCGGCAGCGGGGCTCCTATGCCAAGTGCGGCGACTTGCGGCGGGCAGTACGGGGGGACAAAGAGTTCCGCACCCGCAGCGGAAAGGTCGAAGACCGTAAAGGTTGCGCCCCGCCCGAAAGAAGCGCCCCTCAGCTCCGGAGCCGACATGCGGACTTGCGCGGACAGATCGGTCAGTGTCAACCGGTTTGTATTTCGCAGAAGCAAATACAGAGGGGCCGCCCCGCCGTCGGCGAGGGCCACATGAATATCCGCAATGGCTTGTGTGCCGATCCCGGGAATATAATAAGCATTGATTTCCGGATGCAGGGCCAGTGTGCGCGATAAGGCGAAGAGAATGATATCGCAAAGCGTTACCTCATGAACGCCGGGATTTCCATCGGCGTTTCGGAATGCTTCGAGCATCTGCAAAATGGCCGTAGCGTCGAAACGATAATAGACCGTCCCCCGCGCCGCAAAATCCGCCGAAGCAAGCATCGCCTCCGGCTGAGCGGTCTGCGGCGGAGGCGCAGTCTCCGGCGCCGCAGCCGGTATGTTTTCAGGCACGGAAGGCGCCTGCGGCGGCGGCGCGGGAACCGGTTCAGATGCGGAAACCGGAACGGGTTCCGGTACCGAATCGACCGAAACAGGTTCGGGAGGCGGCGCGGGTTCGGGAAGCGGCGCGGGCTCGGGAACGGATTCCCGAGTGAAGACAGGTATGGCCGCAGGCTCCGGCTCCGGCGCGCAGGCAGGTATGGGCGCGGGTTCGGACGGGGGAATGGACACCGCGTCCGCTGCGATCACATCCCGTTCCAAAACACGCCCGTTCGGCCCGGTAGCCGTCACGGACGCCAAATCAATTCCGCGCTCCGCCGCCAAGCTTCGCGCTCGCGGCGACGCCTTGATTTCCTCGCGGCCTGTTACCGCCATATTGTCAACCATCTTTTTCTTTGGTACAAAATTTTCCCACTTTTCCTATTTTTATTTCACACTGAATTATTCTATCTTATTCCCGGAACAAAATACAAGACGAAAGCGTCATTATTTGAAGAAAATCATTCGATTTTCGCGGTTTCCAGCATAACCAGAAAAGATAAAGCGTCTTCTGTCCCATCTTCCGAAAAAACGCGAAAGCCGGAGCTGGTTAGCAGATCCGCCGTAAGCCCCCTGCCGGCGATTTTTTGCCCGGAAAAACTGCCGTCATGAATCCGCTTTACGCCGCAGGAAGGGCTGGAATCCTTGAGAAGCGCAAAAGCGGCCTGCTCTGACACCGCGATACGCAAAGCCTCCGCGGCGCCCGCCTCGAAAGCCGCCGTCACATCATCGCCGTCCCGCGTCATCACACGATCCCCCCTGCGCTGCGCTTCCGCACGCGGCACGTTCAGGCCGCCGAGCAGCTCCGGGCAAACGGGTACAAGCCGCCCTTCCGCTTTCCAGCGCAACAGGATCGGGTCCGTGAGCGGAATCTTTCCCCCGTCATAACGCACCGCTCTTTCGCCGTACAAGCATTCACTGATCAGGATTTTTTTCATTTGTATATTGTATCATGCGGAATCCTTCGATATGATAAGGGATATGAATATACGAAAAGGGATAATTTAATGCATATGGCGGATGCGCTGCTTACTCCGGAAGTAGGCGGCGTCCTCTACGCGGCCACTGTCACGGCAGTTGCGGCCTCTGCCGTAAAGCTAAAAAAAACGGAAACGGAAACTTCGGATGTTCCGCTTATGGCGGTATCCGGCGCCATGGTTTTTGCCGCACAGATGATAAATTTTACGATCCCCGGAACCGGTTCCAGCGGCCATATCACCGGCGGGATTTTGCTTGCGGCCCTGCTCGGGCCGTATGCCGGAACGCTGACAATTGCGGCGGTTTTGCTTATTCAATGTCTGTTTTTCGCAGACGGAGGCCTGCTTGCGCTCGGCGCCAATATCTTCAATATGGGCGTGATCCCCTGTCTTTTTATCTATCCCTTGCTGTTTCGCCCGATTATGTCACGAGCGCCAAGCCTGCGCCGTATCTCGATTGCTTCCGTCGTATCTGTTGTGATCGCCGACCAGTTCGGCGCATTCAGCGTCGTTCTCTCAACAACGGCGTCAGGCATCACAGAACTCCCTTTCGGGGCCTTCGCGCTCCTTATGCAGCCGATCTATTTGGCTATCGGCGTCGTGGAAGGTTTTGTGACCGCCGCCATTCTCTGTTTTGTGTATGGCGCCAGGCCCGAGATCCTGACGACAGCAGCCTATGGGCCCGCTCTTGCCGGAAACCCCGCAAGGGAAGGCGGTGAAAAGCGTTCCGTGAAACGCGTTATAATCTTGTTGGCGATCTGCGCCGTCGTATGCGGTACGGGCATTTCGCTGCTCGCCTCGACCCACCCGGATGGGCTCGAATGGTCGATTCAGCACCTTACCGGCGCAATCGGTTTGAACAATCCCGGCCAAACCGCCGCGCTGGCGCAAGTGCAAGGCAAGACAGCCATCATGCCGGATTATGCGTTCAAAAGCGGAGGCGG
>WRFF01000125.1 GCA_009778945.1 Clostridiales bacterium
ACACCGAATTTCACGCTCCATAGTGACAAAATCCCATAACTGTTGCGATCAGAGCATGGCAAATTGTCACTAAACACCGAATTTCACGCTCCATAGTGACAAAATCCCATAATTGTTGCGATCAGAGCATGGCAAATTGTCACTAAACACCGAATTTCACGCTCCATAGTGACAATTTGGCATTCAATGTAGATTATACTGGTTTTGAGGTTACCGTGGCGGGTGCTTCCGGAAACAGAAGGGAGTGAGCCATGGCAACAATAAACATAACGCTTGACGTTATCGCTTTGTTGATATTTATGTGTTGCTTCGTAGCCACAAAACAAAGTGGCACCGCCTAAAAAAGCGGTGCCTTCATCGTCACGATAGTAATCGTTTCTGTGAAGTGTTCGCCGGCTGAAACGGCAACCTCACAATTTCATTATAGCAAATATTCTCCCTGTTGCAGGGACTATTTTCACCTATTCCAGCACGGCGCCGGTGTTGGCCGAGGTCACGAGCCTGGCGTAGCGGGCGAGATAGCCGGTCTTGACGCGCGGCTCCGGGTGCGTGAGCGCCGCCTTGCGCGCCTCGAGCTCTTCGTCCGGAACGCGCATGGAGAGGGTGCGGCCCGGGATGTCGATATCGATGATGTCCCCGGTCCGCACGAGCGCGATCGGGCCGTCGGCAAGCGCCTCCGGGCTGATGTGGCCGATGGACGCGCCGCGCGAGGCGCCGGAAAAACGCCCGTCCGTGAGCAGCGCGACGTCCTTGTCGAGCCCCATGCCGGCGATGGTGGACGTGGGCCCGAGCATCTCGCGCATCCCGGGGCCGCCTTTGGGGCCCTCGTAGCGGATTACGACGACGTCGCCCGCCTTGATCTGTCTGCCGTTGATGGCCTCCGTCGCCTCGTCCTCCGAATTGAAGACAACGGCGGGGCCCGAATGCTGCAGCATCTCGGGCGCGACGGCGGACTCCTTCACCACGGCGCCGCCGGGCGCGAGGTTCCCGTAAAGGATCGCAAGGCCGCCCTGGTCGTGGTACGGCGCGTCGATCGGTTTGATGACGTTCCGGTCCCTGACAGGGCAGGGCGCGATATTTTCGCCGATGGTGAAGCCGGTGACCGTCGGGATATCCCTGATAATGAGATCCCGTTTTGTGAGCTCGTTCATAAGCGCCGGGATGCCGCCCGCGCGGTGCAGGTCTTCCATATGGTGGACGCCGCTCGGGCTGAGTTTCGCGAGGTACGGCGTGCGGCGGCTGGCCTTGTCGAAATCCGTGAGGGCGAGCGTGATCCCCGCCTCATGCGCGATGGCGGGCAGGTGCAGCGCCGTGTTTGTGGAACCGGCCATGGCCATGTCGACGACCATCGCGTTCTCGAAAGCGTCTCGCGTCATAATGTCGCGCGGCCGTATATCTTTTGCGAGCAGTTCCATGATCTTTATGCCCGCCGTTTTCGCCATGCGGATGCGTTCGCCGCTGTCGCAGAGCGCGGTCCCGTTGTACGGCAGCCCCATTCCCAGCGCCTCGGTCAGGCAGTTCATGGAATTCGCCGTAAAGAGCCCGGAGCAGCAGCCGCAGCCCGGGCAGGCGTTTATCGCGGTATTCTCAAGCTCCTCTTCCGTCGCATTGCCGCCGTGGAACTGTCCGACTTTCTCCATAATCGAGCTGAAATCGAGCGCCTCCCCTTCGGAATAACCGGCGCGCATCGGGCCGCCGCTGATGAAGATCGTGGGGAGGTTCAGGCGCGCGGCCGCCATAAGCATCCCGGGCACCGTCTTGTCGCAGTTTGGGATGAGCACGAGCGCGTCGAATTGGTGCGCGAGCGCCATCGCTTCGATGCTGTCGCAGATCAGCTCGCGGCTTGCGAGCGGGTATTTCATGCCCTCGTGCCCCATCGCGATGCCGTCGCAGATCGCGATGGCCGGAAATTCGATCGGGGTGCCGCCGCTCATCAGGACACCGTCGCGTACCGCCTTCGCGACGCGGTCCAGCAGCATATGCCCCGGCACGACGTCGTTCTGCGAGTTGACCACGCCGATAAGCGGTCGGTCGATCTCCTCGCGCGTATAGCCCATCCCGTAGAACAGGGCCCTCGTGGAAGCGCCGCTGGCGCCTTTCTTTGCAATGTCAGATTTCATTTCGACTCATTCCTTTCTGCCTGTGATAACTGCCATAACTATTATATAGGATTATTCCGGTTCATACATGGTCAAAGAAGACGGGTTTTATCCACTAAAAGATTGGCCACGAGAACCGTCCCCTTTTGGCACGCCACGAGAACCGTCCCCTTTTGGCAGTCATTCCGCCAGTTGTCTCAGAGCCAGGGCGACGCCGCGCGGCAGATCGCCCGCCGTGAGGCCGCGTTCGCCGAGTTCCGCCGCCATGAGGTCGCCCGCGAGCCCGTGGATATAGACACCGGCGGCGGCGGCCGTCCGCGGGGGGAAGCCCTGTCCGAGCAGCGAGGCGATCACGCCTGTCAGCACGTCGCCGCTGCCGCCTGTCGCCATGCCGGGATTGCCCGTCGTGTTGACCCGCATGCGCAAGGGGAACAGTTCCTCGTCCGTGCCATCCGGATCACCCGCAGAGGCCACAAGCGTCCCCGCTCCTTTCAGCACGATCTGCGCGCCCCGGTATTTGCGCGCCAGCGCCAGCGCCGCCGCTTCACGGCCCGCCTGCACGTCTTCCGCGGAACTCCCGCCGCCCAGCAGCCGCGCGGCTTCGCCCGCGTGCGGCGTGAGAATCACGTTTCCCCGCAGTTCCACATCCGCGCCTCCGGGCATCAATGCTACACAGTTCAGCCCGTCCGCATCCAGCGCGAGCGGCGCCTCGCAGACCTCCAGCACATGCGCCGTAAGCGCCCGCGCGTCCTCGTCTGTCCCGATCCCCGGGCCGAACGCGACCGCATCGTAACGCAAAAGGGCTTCGCGGGACAGCGCGCCCGAAAGGGAACGCGAGACACAGGTTGCTTCCGGTACGGCGCCTTGCAGGATCGGAAAGAGCGCTTCGTCCGCCGAGACCGTCACAAGCCCGCTGCCGCAGCGCAGCGCGGCGCGCGCGCAGAGAATCGCCGCTCCCGCCATGCCGGCGCTGCCCGCGATAACGAGCACGCGGCCAAAGTCGCCTTTGTGTGCGTCCCGTCCGCGCGGTTTCCGGAACAGCGCGCGCATTTCGTTATAGGTGATTTCGGAAATTTCCTGCCTGTTCATTGTGAAAAACCCATTCCTCCGCCAGCGCTTCTTCAGATATGGAATATGATGGACGCCAGCGTGAAATACGTAAAGCACGCGAACGTATCCGTCAGCGACGAAATGAACGGCGCGGCCATCAGCGCGGGATCGATGCCGACCTTTTTCGCAGCCAGCGGCAGCAGGCCGCCGAGGCATTTCGCGATGACGATGATGATCAACTGCGCGCCGCACGCGGTGAGCGCGATGGCGAGCGGCTGCTGGTCCAGGAAGATAATTTTGCACAAATTGACAACGGAGAGGCATGCGGCGACGATGAAACCGATCCGGAATTCGCGCCAAAGGACGCGCGGCGCGTCCTTCAGTTCGATTTCCCCGACCGCGAGGCCGCGTATGACGAGCGTGGAGGCCTGAGAGCCGGAGTTCCCGCCCGTCCCCATCAGGAGGGGAAGGTAGATCGCGAGGCTCGTCACCTTCGCGAGCGTCGTTTCAAAATGCGCGATCACGAGGCCCGTGAACATGGCGGAGACCATGAGCAGGATCAGCCACGGCAGTCTGCTGCGCACCTGATGCATGATGCTGCTGTCGAAATATTCCTTATCGCTGCGGTCGATGACGCCGACCATGCGTTCGATATCTTCGGTCGTCTCTTCTTCGACAACGCGCAGGATATCGTCCATCGTGATGATCCCGACAAGCCGCTTTTCGTTGTCCACCACCGGCATCGCCAGAAAGCCGTATTTCCGGAACATGTCCGAGACGCCTTCCCGGTCGTCAAAGACATTCACAAAGACGATATCGTCCGCCATCAGTTCGGCTATCGGCGTATCTTCCCCGCGCGTAACCAGGCTGCGCAGCGAGACGATGCCGATCAGGCGCCGGCCTTTGTCTTTCACATAACAGGTGTAGATTGTTTCCTTATCCATGCCGACCCGCTTGATATACGCAAGCGCGTCGCCGACCGTCCACTCCTGCTGCAGGGAGATATAATCGGGCGTCATCAGGGAACCCGCGCTGTCGTCCGGATAGTTCAAAAATGTGTTGATGAGTTTGCGCTCTTCCTTCGTGGCTTTTTCGAGGATTTTGTCCACGATATTTGCGGGCAGTTCCTCAAGCGCGTCAATCATATCGTCGAAGTCCATTTCGTCGATGATGGTCTTGATCTCGTGATCCGTAATGCGCTCGATGATGGCGGTCTGGTCGGCGGACGAAAGCCGGGAAAATACTTCGGCGGCCTCGTCTTTGGGCAGCATCCGGAAGAGGATTATGGCCATCTCGATGCCGACCTCGTCCTCCGCGTCGCTGATGACTTCCGCAATGTCCGCTTCATTCAGCGCCATAAGTTCCTGACGCGCGGAAATATACTTCTTCGCGTCGAGAAGCTGCATAATTCTGTCCTTTATTTCCTCAAACGAGGGCTCTTCGTAAGTCTTTTCCTGATCGGACATCGCCTTCCTCGTAGGATTATCCCGCCGGACATACAGGCGGAATAGCCGAAATAATAAATTAGTATACCGTTTTTGAATCCGACTCCGCAACGATTTGCGGCAGCTGTCTTTTGCGGGCAGCCAAATAATGTTATTGTCCGCACTTATTTACGGAGAGGAATAAGCTTTGACAGAAATACAACACATTTGCAGCACAAAATGGCGGTTGAGGGCATATTTCCTCTCAAACATTGCCTTTTCGCCTCATTTTTCTGCGTTTTTAGCAAAAAAAATACCCATAACCGTCATTTTGTACTATAAAACACTATATTTCCTGTATCTGGATTGGATGAAAATGCCGGTATCATCTGTACGGTTAGGGAAGTGCTGAGAATTTGAGGGAAATAACATCGCAGAGGTGCGCCAGAGATTTAAGCAGTGCTTCCTTGAAATGCGTAGGGTGTGAACTGTAATCAAATAATGTTACGATAGGATATGATAAAAATAGTAATGGAGGAGATATGGACGGCGATCAGTTGAAAAATAATAATTCCATGCATGCGGCGGCGGGCGGCGTCGC
>WRFF01000126.1 GCA_009778945.1 Clostridiales bacterium
ACAAAGGGGTTTACGCGCGCGCGCCACGCCGCCGCGAGATCGCCGAGCGCGCGTTCCGTATCGGCGCAGAGGAGGACCGCGCCCGCGTAATCCTCCGGCACGTTCGCGGCATCCGTACAGACGATCGCCTGCGCGCCGCGCGCCGCCGCGTCCGCCAGATGCCTGTGCGCGTCGTACCGCTCGCCTTTCAGCGCGAAAAACACTTCGCCCGCTTTGAGCGTGCGCGTATCGGTCGAGACGGAGAAAGGCGCGCGGAAACCCGCTTCGCCTTCCCGCAGGGCTCGCCCTCCGATCGCTTTGTTCACTTCTTCCAGAACCAGATTGACCATCTGTCGCCCCTCTTCGCCCCTACGCCGCGTACAGAAATACCGTATCGCCGGCGTTCGCCCGCATCCCGGGCTTCGGATACTGGTCCACAACTTTGAAATTGTCGGGCGAGTCTTCATCCTGTCCGCTCGCAACCAGCCCGAGCGCCTTGATCTTCGCCGCCGCGTCATTATAGGCCATGCCCGTGTAATCCGGCACCTGGATCTTCCCGCTCTCCATGGAATTGATCTCCGCCTGCGTGTAGCTCGGCTTCACATTCAGGTACCGCAGCGTCTCGCCCGTGATCTTCTCCAGCGTCGGGCCGGTCGTCGTGATGCCGTAAAACCCGTTTCGGGGCGTATCGCAAAGCACCAATATGACGAAACGCGGGTTCTCGATCGGCGCGATCGCGACCAGCGAGCCGATGCGCTGCGAATCCGTATACTTGCCGTTCACAAGCTGCTCCGTCGTACCGGTCTTGATGCCGATCGTGTATCCCGAGAGGTCGCCGCCCGTCACGCCTTCCTGGACAGCCACATAATCCATGATGTCCCGCGTCTGTTTCGCGGTCTCTTCGGAGATGACCTGCCGCACGATCTTGCTCGGGAATGTCTGGACAGTCTTTCCGTTATCATCCACAAGCCCCTCCGCGATACGCGGCTGCATCAGCTTTCCGTTGTTTGCGATCGTCGCCACAGCGTCGATCATCTGCATCGGCGTGATGGAAAGCCCCTGGCCGAACGCCATGGTCGCGAGCCCCACGGGGATGGCGGTCTGCTCGTCCTGGATCAGCGGCGACGCTTCGCCGGGCAGGTCGATCCCGGTTTTCGCCGTGATCCCGTAGAGCTGCAAATAATTATAAAATTTCTCATACCCCAAGCGCTGGACAACCTGGATCATGGCCGGATTGCAGGAATTCTTCACCGCTGTTTTCAGGTCCTCGGTCCCGTGCGCGCCCGGATAGACCCAGCACCGGATATACTGATCCGCGACCTGTATGCCGCCGTTGCAGACAAACGTGCTTTCCGGCGTGACCGCGCCGGCCTCAAGCGCGGAAGAAACCGTGACCAATTTGAAAACGGATCCGGGATCGTAAAGGTCCCCGATCAGCTCGTTGTGCCACATCTTGCTCAAATACGCGCTTTGGTCCTGCGCGGAGAGTTTCATGAAAGCCGCGCGCGCCGTCGGATCGACGGGCTCTCCGGGGTCGTTCGGATTGAAATTTGCGTCGTCCGTCGAGGCCATCGCGAGAATGTCTCCGTTGTTCGGGTCCATGACGATCGCCATCATGCGGTCGGCGTTCATCTGCTGTTTGCCTTCCTGCAGCGCCTGTTCGACGTAATACTGAATGGTTTCGTCGATCGTAAGCTTGACCGACAGCCCGTTCTGGCTCGCGTAGTCTTCCTTCTCCCCGCCGGGAAGGACCTGCCCGTTCGCGTCCGTGCTTGAGACGCTCCGCCCCGCGATGCCGGCCAGATACCGGTTGTACTGGAACTCGACGCCGCTCTGCCCGCTCCCGTCGTAATTCGTGCTGCCGATGATCGTGGAGGCGAGCGTGCCGAGTGGGTACTTGCGGCTGTCGACCGTCTCGATCTCCACGATCTGCAGGTTGTTTTCGTTGATGCCGGACCGGATTTTCTCCATCTCGGCCTTTGGGATATCCGTCGCCACGCGTACGCGCGCCGCGTCCGTCTTGTACATCGCTTCGATTGCCGCCTGTGATTTTCCGATGGCCTTTCCGATGATGCTCGCGGCGATCGGTTCCTCCCGGTTCACTTCGGGCTGCTCCGCCGGGTTCGTCGGGTCGAGGGCTTTGAGCCGCACCCAGATGCGGTAGGTCGTGGAGCTTACGGCGAGTTCGTTGCCGTTGCGGTCCAGGATGCTGCCGCGCGTCGCCGGAATAGTCACGTCTTTGGTCTGGTATTCCGCCGCTTTGCTCTCATACACCTGGTTTTGAACGATCTGGATCCAGCCGATCCGAAAAGTCAGCACGGCAAATAACCCAAGAATAACTAAAAAGGCGGCGACCATCCGATTTCGGATGACCGGCCGGCCGACGCTTTCGTTTCTTGTATCAGAGTTTGTTCTACGGCGCGGCGGGCGCTCCGTTTGCGTCCGTCCCCTGCGCCGGCGGCTGTTCGCCATAGGCTTTCTCCTTGATCGTATTTGCAAAATTCTGTCCCGGGTCCGGTACGTCGGAAAGATAGACATACTGGTCATAGGAAGGCTCTTTCATGCCCAACTCCGTCTCCGCAAGCGTCCGGACAGCCTGCATATCCTGTGCCTGCTCGATATCCACCTTCAAATTCGCGATATCGTCATTCGTCTGCGTGATATTTTTATTCAAATCATTGATCTGGGACTGCGTCACGGCGGCCATCGCCGAAAGCTGGACGATCGCAAAACCTACGCCCGCGACCACGATGATGATCAGGCAGAGCGCGCGGATCTCGGAGACGGAGAGCGTCCAGAGCTTCGGAAGCGGATGGAGCGCTACGGCGTCTTCAATCGAAAGACGCGCCTCCCGGGGCGCCGGCACAAACCCGGGCGCCGGCCTTGAAGCCGCGCCGGTCTCGGCGTAGCGCGTCCGCAGCGGCTCGCGTTTCCGCGCGCCGGCCCGGCGCTGCGCTTCCGCGCGCTCCCGCAGGGCTTCCTGCCGCTCTCTATAAAATTCTTCCGCTGTCTGCGCCGCCGCGCTCGCCATATGCTCTGTTCTGCCCTTTCCTCTTTATCCCTATATTTTCTCGATCACGCGGAGCTTCGCGCTCCTCGCCCTCGGGTTTCCCGCCACTTCGTCCGCTTCCGGCAGGATCGCTTTCCGGTTCACCCGCCGCGCGTCGGGGACTTTCCCGCAAACGCAGGCCGGCGCCTCTTTCGGGCAGGTGCACGGGTTTTCCCGCGTTCGGAACGCCTCTTTCACAATGCGGTCCTCGAGCGAATGGAAGGTGATGACGCCGAGCCTCCCGCCGGGGTTCAGCGCGTCGATCCACGCCGTCAGCGCCCGCGCGAGCCCGCCGAGTTCGTCGTTCACCTCAATCCGGATCGCCTGAAAGCTGCGTTTCGCGGGATGCTGCGCTTCCCGGCGCGCCGAAGCCGGCATGGCGGACCGGATGGCCCGCACGAGTTCGTCTGTCGTTTCGATCGGCGCCCGCTCCCTTTCCGTTACGATGCGCCGCGCAATGCGCCGCGACCAGCGTTCCTCGCCGTATTCGTACAGGATGCGCGCAAGCTCCGGTTCCGCGTAGGTATTGACTACCGTATACGCCGTGAGCGCGCCGTCCGAACCGTCCGCGCCGTCCATCCGCATGTTCAGCGGCCCGTTCCCGCTGTACGAGAAACCGCGCGACGGCTCGTCGAGTTGGTAGGACGAAACGCCGAGGTCAAGCAAACCGGCGTCGATGCCGGAAAGCCCGTGCCGCGAAAGCGCCTCGCCGACTTCCTCAAAATTCCGGTTTTCAAAGATCTTGCGGCAGGGATACGGCGCGAGCCGTTCCGCCGCCGCGCGCACAGCCGCGGGATCGCGGTCAATGCCGAGAAACACGCCGTCCGCCCCGACCGCTTCGCAGAGCAGCGCCGCGTGGCCGCCGCCGCCGAGCGTACCGTCCGCACAGACGGCCCCGGCTTTCGGCAAAAGCGCCGCGAGCACTTCTTCCGGCATCACCGGCGTATGCGCAAAGAGTCCGGAAGGCGCGCGGCGCGCGCCGGGACGGTCAGGCATCGCCGCGTTCCGCGCCCGCCACGGCCCGCAGAAGTTCGCTCGGATCGATCTTTTTCGGATTCATTCCTTCGTCGTAACGCGTGCGGCTCCATATTTCCGCCATATCGCCCATACCCACAAAGACCGTATCCTTATCAATCCCCGCGTATTCGAGGAAATCTCCGGGAATGTTGATGCGCCCCTGCGCGTCCACGTCGATCTCACGCGAATTCGCGAGGAAAAAACGCTTCAGCGCACGCGCGTCCGGATTGTCCAGCGAATGCCCCGTGATATACGCCCGCGTATAGCTTTCCCACCCCTCCGGGGTGAATACGTACAGGCAGGGATCGATGCCTTTCACGAGCCATACGCGTTCGGAAAGCCCATAGCGAAGCTTGGTGGGGATGAACGCCCGCCCTTTGCTGTCGATCGTATTAAAATAACTGCCTGTCAGCATCAAAGCCTTTCTCCTGAAGATACCTCTCCAATCTCCTGAAGATACCTCTCCAATCTCCTGAAGATACCTCTCCAATCTCCTGAAGATACCTCTCCAATCTCCTGAAGATACTTCTCCAATCTCCTGAAGATACCTCTCCAATCTCCTGAAGATACCTCTCCAATTATCAGAGTGTTTCTCCCACAATACCCCACATATCCCCCTTATTGCAATAATTTTTCGGAAAAACGAGAACTAAACCCCCACCAATTTCAGGTATCCCATAAAAAAAACGCCTCCCGGCCGCCTTTTTCGCTTATATAGTAGAGAATATATGTTCGGACACAAAATATAGGGCTTATTACATTTCCGCCTTGTTGACGGCCTCCCGGATGATTGCCTGCGCGTACAGCCGGGCGTCCTTTGGAGCGTTGCAATTCACGCCTGACATGCCTGTGCGTTGCAATTCATGCCTGACATGCCTGTGCGTTGCAATTCACTCCTGACATGCCTGTGCGTTGCAATTCACGCCTGACATGCCTTTGCCATAAAAAAAGCTTATTTTTGCTATTATTTTGCGATTGAGGGTTGTTTTTGTTGTCCAGTAATGCCTACGGGTACAGATTTTCATTGTTTCAGGTGTTTTTTTCACCTTTGCTCCGAAAATACCAACCCTCAACCGTGATTTTTTAGCATTTCATCTGTGATTTGCTGGCAAACCTGCTCTTTTC
>WRFF01000127.1 GCA_009778945.1 Clostridiales bacterium
ACAATAAATAATTCCGCTTTTTTAACTCATTAGTGACATTCCGGTATTTTGGGAGTGCAGTTCCTTAGTGCAACGCCACATAGAAAAAAGGAATCGGCTAAATGCGGCATACAATGCGATGCCATATAAATAACGTCTAATGCTTCCAATACAATTCCACTTGCATTTTTGTTGTAATTATATTGCCAAATCTTACAATACCCTTCGGGTTACATACGTATTAGCAAAGGGCATCTGCTCACAAAGATACGTAATATCATTGTATGTAGACCGATGATGTGAGTCAGATAGGGCGGTTGCGATGGCCTACAAGACGGAGGTTGCCATAGTTTTTTGAATATGTGAGCGAATCAAAGATAACGCAGAGGATTTAATCGACGCTTTTCAAGGTAAAATATGGTATACTTATCCTGTACAAATAACAGGACAGGAGGCGGCATGCGTTACACACGGCACAACAAAATTGTTGAACTGATCGCCGCGGAGGCGATTGATACGCAGGAGAGACTGGCGGAACGGCTGAAGGACAGCGGTTACGATGTGACGCAGGCGACGGTATCCCGCGACATCAAAGAGCTTCAGCTTGTGAAGACGATGACGCCGGAGGGAAAGTACCGGTACGCTTTGCCCGACGCGGCGGGAAGCCAACAGACCGAACGCTTTGCGCGTATCTTTAAAAACACGGTGCAGTCAGCGGCAGCCGCGGGCAATATGGTCGTCGTGAAAACGTTGCCGGGCTGCGCAAACGCGGCCTGTGAAGCGATCGATTCGCTGGGGCTCCCTCATATCCTCGGGTCGCTTGCGGGGGACAACACAATTTTTCTGGTTTGTGACGAGGCGGAGAACGCGCTTACGGTCGTTGCTCGGTTTGAAGAGCTTTTGAAGGAATAGCAACACAGGGCGACATGATCCAGACTGTCCGCATTCAAAATTTCGCGATTATCCGGGAGCTCGAGACAGAGCTTTATCCCGGGTTTTGCGTGGTAACGGGCGAGACGGGCGCAGGGAAATCCGTCGTGATCGAGGCGCTTTCGCTTGCGCTCGGGGCGCGAGCGGACAAAACGATGGTGCGTACAGGCAGCGAAAAGGCGCAGATCACGCTCGCGATGGACCCGGACCGGATTCTGACGCGGGAGGTTTCGGCGTCGGGAAAATCGCTGTGCAAAATCGACGGGGAGATCGTCACGCTTGCGCAGCTGCAGGAACAGACGGCGGGCCTTGTCGATATCCATGGGCAGTATGACCATCAAAGCCTGCTTATGGTAGAGAAGCATATCGCCTTACTCGACCTTTTCGGCGGGAAAGATGTCGCGGACGCGCACGCGCGCGTACACGAAACATACGGAGAGTATGACCGGATTCGGAGCGCGCTTAAGGATCTGGCACGCGACGCGGCGGCTACGGAGCGGGAGCTCGATTTTCTGCGCTTTGAGTTAAAGGAGATCGAGGCAGCGCGGCTGACCATCGGCGAGGATGAAGAACTGAACGCCCGCATCCGCGTCATGCAGAATGGTGAAAAGATCTATGAGGCGCTCGGCCGCGCCCATGCGGCGCTTTCGGGAGACGGCGAGACCTCGCTCACCGGTATGGCGGGCGATACGCGCGATGCGCTGTCCTCTTTGTCTGATTTCGGGGCGGACTTTTCCGGAATGGCGCAGGCCGCGTCGGATGTGTATTACGCGCTGGAAGACCTTCAGGAGCGTGTGCGCCGCGCGATGGACGGCGTCGAATTTTCCCAAAAAGAATTGGACGACGCGCAGACCCGTCTCGACCAGCTCGACCGGCTGAAAAAGAAGTACGGCGGCAGCCTCGAGAGTGTGCTTGAGCACGCGGAACGGGCAGGGGCGCGCCTGTCCGGCATAGAGGATTCGGACGCGCAGCGGGAAGCGCTTGAAAGGGGGCTTTCGTCCTGCGAAGCGGCGCTCAGGGCGGCTTCGGAAGCGCTGTCGGGTTTGCGGCGCGCGGCAGCGGAGCGGCTTGAGCTTCGGATCACGGCGCAGCTCGAAGAACTCAATTTCAAGGACGCGCGCTTTCAGATCGCCATTGAATCCGAACCGGGCGCCTTTACCGAAAACGGATTCGACCATGTGGAATTCCTGCTTTCCGCCAATAAGGGGCAGCCGCTTCTGCCGCTTGCAAAAGTGGCGTCCGGCGGCGAGCTTTCACGCATCATGCTTGCATTCAAAGCGGTGACGGGCGAATTCGACGGTATCGAGACGATGATCTTTGACGAGATTGACAGCGGCATCAGCGGCGTGACGGCGAGCATCGTGGGCGAAAAGCTGCGGCGTATGGCGGCGGGCCATCAGGTCGTCTGCATCACCCATCTCCCGCAGATCGCGGCCTGCGCGGCGCATCATTATGTGCTTGAAAAGGGGACGGACGAAGCGGGCGCCTTTACGGCGATGCGTGAGATCGTCGGCGAAGCGCGCGTGCGTGAGATCGCGCGGCTGCTCGGAGGCAAAAGCGTGACGGAGACGACGCTGCGGAACGCGGAAGAACTGATCCGCCTCTCCGCCGGATGAAAGCAGATTATAGATAGAGAACAAATGTTTGACACGGAGGGCGGACAGGAATAAAATAAGGGTATTATGCAGACAGACGGACGGCAGGTGAAAACAACGGCAGGCGGCACGCGCATTCTCGGGATCGACCCGGGGTACGCGATCCTCGGGTATGGCGTGATCGACTATCAGGCAAACCGCTGCCGGCTGGTGGACTGCGGTGTCCTGACGACGGATAAGGAGATGCCTATGCCCGCGCGGCTGAAATCGCTTTACAGCGGGCTTACGGATCTGATCCTGATGCTGGAGCCGGAAGTGGCTGCGGTCGAGGAACTCTTCTTTAATTCCAACGCAAAGACGGCGATCAAGGTCGGCGAAGCGCGCGGCGCCGCGATCCTCGCGTGCGCGAATTGCGGGCTTCCCGTATACGAATATACGCCGCTGCAGATCAAGCAGGCGCTTTCCGGCTACGGGCGCGCGACGAAAGAACAGATGCAGGAGCTTGTGCGGCGCGTGCTCGGATTGGAAAGGGCGCCGAGCCCGGACGACGCGGCGGACGCGGCCGCGGCGGCGATTTGCCACGCGAATTCGGCCGCGTCGCTGAACAGGATCGAACGCGCGACGGGGGTGGCGGTACTGCGGTGAACAGGGAAAGGCAAGAAACGTTGACCAAATCAGCGCTTCTATAAAGGTACAAAATAAATGATCGCGTATATCGCGGGGACATTGTTGGAAAAACTTGAGGCGTCGGTCGTCGTAGATACGGGCGGCGTCGGGTACGAAGTGTACCTGCCGGCGGGTTCCCGCGTCTTTTTGAAAGCAAAGGGTGACGAGGTCGTGTTGCAGACCGTGCAGATCGTCAAAGAGGACGATGTGTCGCTCTACGGATTCGAGGACCGCGCGTCGCTCCGGCTCTTCAAGCTGCTGATCACGGTAAGCGGCGTCGGCGCGAAGGCGGCGATGGCGATTTTGTCCGCGATGAGCGCGGACGAGGCGGTACGCGCGATCGCGTTTTCCGACGCGGCGATGCTGACGCGCGCGAACGGCGTCGGGAAGAAGTCCGCGGAGCGCATCGTGCTGGAACTGAAGGACAAGGTGGCGGACGTGTTTATGGGCGGGACCGGCGGCGCTTCCGTATCGGGCGTTCCGGCGCCGGGTTCCGGCGTGCCGGCAGGCGAGCCGGATGTCGCGGGCGAGGCGATAGAATTACTGGTTGCACTCGGTTATTCCCGGAGCGAGGCGACGCAGGCGGTGCTGCACGTAAGCGGCGAAGCCGGCAGCGTCGAGGAATGCGTGAAGCTCGCGCTGAAACAGATATGAGGGTATAGCTTTTGGCGATTATGATAGACGAACAGGAAAGACGAATCGTGGAGTCCGGCGCGGCCGGATTTGAGGAGGAGCGGACGGACTTTTCGCTGCGCCCCAAGAGGCTGACCGAATATATCGGGCAGAAGGGCGTTACGGAGAACCTCAAGATCTTCATCGAGGCGGCGAAGCTTCGCGGGGAGCCGCTCGACCACGTGCTGTTTTACGGGCCTCCGGGCCTCGGAAAGACGACGCTTGCGGGTATCATCGCGGCGGAGATGGGCGTGGATATCCGCATCACGTCGGGCCCGGCGATCGAGCGCGCGGGCGATCTCGCGGCGCTGCTCACGAACCTGAATCAGGGCGATGTGCTTTTCATCGACGAAATCCACCGGCTGAATCATACGGCGGAAGAGATCCTGTATTCGGCGATGGAGGATTATGAAATCGATATGATCGTCGGCAAAGGGCCGTCGGCAAAATCCTACCGTATTCCGCTGGCGGGCTTTACGCTGATCGGCGCGACGACGCGCGCGGGCAGCCTCTCGGCGCCGCTGCGCGACCGTTTTGGCGTCATCAATAAATTTGAGCTCTATACGAAAGAGGAGCTTGCGCAGATCCTGCGGCGTTCGGCGGGGCTGCTCGGCGTCACGATCGATGAGAACTCCCTGGCCGAGCTCGCGGCCCGGTCGCGCGGAACGCCGCGCGTGGCGAACCGGCTGCTGAAACGTGTGCGGGACTTTTCGCAGGTGGAAGGATCAGGCGCAGCCGATCTGCCGATCACGCGGCGGACGCTCGCTTCGCTCGGCATCGACGAGAAAGGCCTGGAAGGGCTCGACCGGGATATCCTGCGCCTTGTGATCGAAAAATTCGGCGGCGGGCCGGTCGGCATCGATACGATCGCCGCTTCAATCGGGGAGGAGCGTGTGACGATTGAAGACGTCTACGAGCCGTATCTCCTTCAGGCTGGTTTCCTGCACCGGACGAAACAGGGGCGTGTGGCGTCGCGCGACGCGTGGCGCTGGCTTGGGCTTGAGCCGCTGGAGACAGCGGAAACCGCAGGTGTTTCCGCGCAGACGAGTTTGTTCGACGCGGACACTGAGGAAACGGAGGACGCTGCGGATACGGAAAACAGTGCAGATTCCAGTGTAGACATAGAAGACGGGCCGGACGAATCGGACGGGCTCGCGCACAAAGACAAACCCGAGCTGAAAATCGAGTATGCAGAATAAGGGGTCAGTTGCAAAAGTAAGTGCGCCCCTTAAGGAGCGAAGTGAAAAACGCTAACGAAGGTTGAGAAGTCAAAGAGGCGATAGTATTTGAAATTGCCG
>WRFF01000128.1 GCA_009778945.1 Clostridiales bacterium
GACCTGGCCCGAATGGAAAGCCATGTATTCTTCTGCGGCATGTCGCCCGGCGAGACCACTTCAATGAGCATTCAGGACGGAAAGACGCTGATTATAAAATTTATCGGCCTCGGCGACATGAACGAAGACGGCACGAGGCAGGTGATATTCGAACTCAACGGCGCGCGGCGCGAGCTCGCCATCCGGGATCGCAGAGCGGTCGCCACCAAGGCCGAAGCCGTCATGGCCGACGGAGACGATCCCATGCAGGTCGCTTCGAATATCCCCGGCATGGTCAGCAAAATCATGGTCAAGGCCGGCGATGAGGTCGTGAAAAACCAGACTTTGGCCGTTATCGAAGCGATGAAGATGGAGACAAGCGTCGTGGCAAAAGAAAACGGCATCGTCAGAAAGGTCTATGTCGCCGAAAGCCAAGCCGTGCAGAGCGGCGAATTGATCATGCAGTTGGAGTAGTGGAATTAATAGCGCAGTTGAAGTAAGATATTGATTATGTAGTTATTGAGGCACGAAAGGAGAATTGTTATGCCATATTGTACGAAATGCGGCGCGCAGGTGACAGATATGCCCGGTGTGGACTTTTGCCCGAACTGCGGCGCGCCGATAAAAAAAGCCGGAGAAACCCAAGCGCCTCCGCCGGCGCCCCCGCCGGCGCAGCCGCAGCAGGCGCAGTATCAACAGCCTCCGTATCAGCAGCAGGCGCAGACGCCCCCGCCTCCGTATCAGCAGCAGGCGCAGACGCCCCCGCCTCCGTATCAGCAGCAGGCGCAGACGCCCCCGCCGCCGTATCAGCAAGGGCAAACGCCCCCGCCGCCGTATCAGCAGCAGGCGCAAACGCCCCCGCCGGGATATGTCCCGCCCGTAAATCCGGTCAACTACAACGACCCTGTGCAGGACTGGCAGGCGAATAAAGTCTACGGCATCCTTGCCTATATCGGCTTTCTCGTGTTGGTCACGATCTTCGCGGCGCCGAAAGAATCCCGTTATTCGCGCTTCCACGCCAATCAGGGGCTTATCCTGTTTATCATCGAAGTGGTGATTGGAATTGTTTTCGGAATCATCTCAGCGGTCGGCGCGGCCAGCGGGCCTATATTTTTCCTAAGCGGCGCTTTCATAGGCGTTATAGTCATCCGGACGCTCCTGATGATCGGCTGCATCGTGCTCGCGATTCTCGGCATCATCAACGCGGCCAAGGGGATTCAAAAACCTCTGCCGGTTATCGGATCCATCCATATTTTGAATTAATGTTGCCTTGATCAACAAACGGCAGCCTTTCACGGTTGCCGTTTTATTGTGTCCCGCTGTTTTTCTGTTTTTATCAGGTGCGGTTCCGCGCGCTGTCCTCTACGCCGCTTTTGCGCCGCTCGTACCGAATACGTCCCCGAGCGCCGCGTGATACCATTGGGCGTAGAGCGCCTGCGCATCCTGGTCGTAGACGTCATTGTCGCCCTCCGTCGCGTTGTATACGGAAACCGTGCCGTCGCTGTTCATATCAAACTCGACATAGAAATAATCGCCGCCTGCGGTGGCGCCGTCCGCCGTAACGACGATATCGCTGTCGAATGTATACGTATACCAGGCGACGTCGGTCGCCGTCGCATTGACCACCTCTTCGATCGTAAGTTTGTCACAGCCGCTGATATGCGCCTGCTGCACCTTCCGGACCGTTTGAAGTTCATCCGGGGAAAGATTCGCCTGCCAATCGCCGGAACCGCCCGGCATGGTCGCCGAATCCCCCGAGCCGCCGGAATTCCCCGAGCCGCCATAACCGAAAGGATTGCCTTCACTGTATCCGTTGTAGAAATTACTTATT
Organism: Clostridiales bacterium; assembly: GCA_009778945.1. Taxonomy (GTDB): domain Bacteria; phylum Bacillota; class Clostridia; order Peptostreptococcales; family Anaerovoracaceae; genus WRFF01. Next base: position 1,811 of record WRFF01000128.1, read on the forward strand.
CCTCCGTCAGATTGCATAATCGTCCGCATCATATCATTCACAATCACGCCCAGCGTAACACAGGCGACAGCAAAGTACGCAATCCACAACCACAGGCAGAGCACCGCGGCGGCGCAGCGAACCGACTGCATCGGAGACCGGACATAGGGCTGCTGCTGGGCATAAGGAGGCGGAGCGGCCCCGTAAGCAGGCTGGCTATACGGCGCATTCTGACCCTGCGGCGGCTGCGGAGGGGCGCCGTAAGGCGCCTGCCCGTACGGAGGCGGAGGCGCCTGGCCATACTGCGGCTGCGGAGGGGCACCGTAAGGCGCCTGACCGTACGAAGGCGGAGGCTGCTGCCCATACTGCGGCTGCTGGGGAGCGCCGTAAGGAGCCTGCCCGTACGGAGACGGAGGCTGCTGCCCATAGGGCTGCGGCGGTATGGAAGGCCGGCGCAGCATAATGAACATCATAATAAAACCGGCGATCGGAATCAGGACGAACGCGATCGTCCACCACGGGCTCTGCCCGCTGTCGCGCAGGCGCCGCGCCATGATCGCAAGCGTCGGCAGGAGGGCCGCAAGCGCGTATAGCTGGAACGGAATCAAGCCGTTCATGCCGCCTATTAATTCCTGATAAGCCGGTGACGAGTAAATCCAAAAAGGATTACTGGCCATCGCATTCTGCGTCGCCTCGTTCAGAATCATCGGCATCAAATTTGCGAATAATTGCCGCACCAAAACCATTGCAATAATCATGTAGATTAATTGAATCAGCAAGGTAAAGAAATAGGCTTTCCAAAACCCCTGCACCGATGTGCGGCCGGTGAAATCCACATATCCTTTCCAAAAATCCGCGTACGCGCGAAAAAATCCCACTTGTCTTTGCTCCATAAGTTGCTCCTCTTTCTTATTGGAATGATCCTGGAATGATTCCTGTTTCCATTATCCTACGGCGCGCCGCGGGCTGTCAAATTTTTTCGCGAAGCAGCGCGGCGGAATACGCAAAACACAGCGGCGGGATATGCTACAATCAAGTATGGTTATTTTTCCGGCAATCGACTTGAAGGACGGACGCCCGGTACGGCTCACGCAGGGGGATTTCGCGACAACCGAACAGGTTGCGGACGACGCGGCCGGCGCGGCGCGGAATTTCGCCGCACGTGGGGCCACGCATCTGCATATGGTCGATCTCGACGGCGCTGTGGCGGGCCGCCCCGTGAACGACGGGATCGTGAAAGCCGTCGTGCGGGACAGCGGGCTTCTAGTCGAGGCCGGCGGCGGGATCCGCACGGAGGCAGATATCGAACGGTATTTAAACAGCGGCGTCTGGCGCGTCATCCTCGGCTCCGCCGCAATCAGCGAACCGGATTTCACAAAAGCGATGATCGAAAAATACGGCGCGCGCGTCGCCGTCGGCATTGACGCAAAGGACGGGCTTGCGCGCGGCGGCGGCTGGCTCAAGGGCAGCGCCGTGCGCTTCACGGATCTGGCGCGGCGCATGGACGAGGCCGGCGTCTCCGCCATCCTCTATACGGACATCGGGCGGGACGGCACGCTCTCCGGCCCCAACCTTTCGGAATTGGAGGAGCTTATCAAGGCCGTGCGCTGCGGCGTCATCGCCAGCGGCGGCGTCGCGGATATCGAAGACGTGCGCGCGATTCACGAACTCGGCGCCGCCGGTGTGATCTGCGGAAAATCCTTCTACAAAGGCACGCTGAAGCTTGAGGACGCCTTGGCTTTTGAATAGTATGGGGAAAAATCAGGGTTCTGATCGGTCTTTGACATAAGCAGAGCCGTTTTTTGGCACAAAATTGCGGTTATGAATGATTTTTATCCCATATATCGCCGTTTTTCCGTATTTTCAAGCTAATTTTGCAAATAATTCGTCCATAGCCGCAATTTTGTGCCATCTTGATCAAGGTTTCCCGCCAGCTCAGCTAATTTCATAAATTATTTACCTCAATCGCAAATTTATGCCATTTTTCGCAGTACTCTTTAGTAAGACCGGCATAAAATCTACACAACCGCAATTTACTGTCATTCCTGCCAATGGCGAGGGCATTGTTTATCTGCTGAAATCACCCGGTTGAACTGTGAACTGAAACTAAGCGGAAGCAGATGGAGCAAAAGCGTGAGGCGGCGCAATTTGCGGCGAATTCCCATTGTGAATAAGCTGAGGAAGGTAACGGACTATATTTCCAGAAAATCCTTCAGGATAGACAGGCCGACGTCGCCGCTCTTTTCCGGATGGAACTGCGCGCCGTACAGATCGCCGTCGCGCACGAGCGCGGGGATAAGCTGGCCGTACTCGGTCTGCAGGCTGATATACGCGTCCGGCGTGACGGCCTTATAGGAATGCACGAAATACACGCGGTCCCCGTCCCGTACGTCCGCGGTGAGCGGCGACGGATGTACGACGGCCACGTCGCTCCAACCCATATGCGGGATCTTGAGCCCCGGCGCTTCGATGCGGTCCACATAACCGGGGAGCAGACCGAGCCCCTTGCGCTCTTCAAACTCATAGCCCTTCTCGAAAAGCAGCTGCATGCCGAGGCAGATGCCAAGCAACGGTTTGCGTCGTCCCTCCGCGCGGAGCGCATCCGTGAGTCCGCACTCCTCCAGCTTGCGCATTGCGTCAGGGAAAGCGCCGACGCCCGGCAGGATCAGCTTGTCCGCCGCCGCAATTTGTTCTGACGTTTGTGCGAAGACAACGTCTTCATAACCAAGAAATTTCAGCGCGTTCTCCACGCTGAAGAGATTGCCCGCGCCGTAATCGACAACCGCGATTTTCGCATTACCCTGGCAGCAGACAGTAGGGACAAAGTGCCGAGGATTTGTGCCAATATGCGAGGCGTCGAAACCGCGCATATTGGTGGTATGCAAGGATTTCGACAACAAAGCAGATTGGCATAAAGACCGGCACGGCTTCCTACTGTCTACTGCCGGGGTAATAAGGCTCACAGCGCGCCTTTTGTCGTAAGCAGCGCGTTCCCGTCCGTCTGCGCGGCTGCCTGGCGCAGCGCGTGCGCGAAAGCTTTGAAGAGCGCCTCCGCTTTGTGATGGTCGTTTTCGCCGTAGAGCAGGCCCAGATGCAGCGTCAGCCCCGCGTTCATCGCAAACGCGCGGAAAAATTCCGGAATCATCTGCGTGTCGAGCTCACCGATCCGTTCCGCGGCGAACGCCGCGTCCCAAACAAAATACGCCCGTCCTGAGATATCGAGCACGCAGCGCGCGAGCGCCTCGTCCATCGGCAGCAGGAAAAATCCGTACCGCGCGATCCCTTCTTTGTTTCCGATTGCTTCGCGAAACGCCTGTCCGAGCACGATACCCACATCCTCC
>WRFF01000129.1 GCA_009778945.1 Clostridiales bacterium
GAGAAAGTGAGGTAACCCCATGAACCGTATCCGAACTATCCGCATAGCCCTGCTGCTTGTCGTCGCCGCTTGCGCGCTCCTGCTGCTTCCGACGGGCGGGTCCGCGTCCTCCCTCGCGGCCTCCGCGGAGCCCTTGGGGGGAAACGGCCAGCCGGCCCAGGCGCAAACCGGGTATCTGACCGTTACGATTCAGTCGATGGACGGCGCGCCGATCACCCTTTCGGGCAATGCCGACGAGTGCGGGTTTTGGCTTGTCGATTCGGAAGAATACCCGGCGTCCGATCATGTGGTTCCAGGTACCGGACGGTTTGGCCTGTCCTCGTGGGACAATGGGAACGCCGGGCCCACAACCGACGCGATCCGGGTCCCGGCCGGCGACTATTATATCAACCTGCTTACGCCGCCTGCGGGTTATGTTTTGCCGAATGACGTATACATCCCCGTCACCGTCACGGAAAATGACGCCGCGGACGATCCCGTGGATGTGACGGCAACCTATCTTGCCGACCCGAACGCGGCGGACGGAAGCTCCTTTATGATCGCGCCGCTGGGGCTTTCCGGTATCACCGGCGGCGCGTCGGGCACGCCGATCGCCTATCTGTCGGACGGGACGCCGATCTGGCAGCACGCGATTTATCCCGCCGGCGTGGCGGACGCAAGCCCGGACGGAATCACGACCTTCTGCACGCAGCACGGATTGCAAAACCCGAACGGCACGTCTTATACCGACGCCGGCTCCGCGCCGTCAGGCAAGATCCTTTCGGCGCTTTGCTATCTGAACAGTGATTATAAAATCATACAAGGCGCGTATTGGCGCGCGCTCGGGCAGTACAGCGCCGGCAAAGACAGCGCCGTTGACGCGGCCTATAACGCGGCCGCAGCGTTCGTGGACGGCGAAGGCTCCTCTTCCACGCCCGCGGACAATACGCCCGGGTTTTCCTGGAGTGACGGAGCAAAATTCGCGCCGAACAAAACGGTTGCGATAAGCGGCGTGCAATATTTCCAATACGGCCCGTTCAGCATCACGGGCGCGACCCGCGGCGTCTGGGCGGAATCGCTCCTTCCGGGCTGGAAGATCGGAAATTCAAACGGATCCGCTTTCTATGATCCGGCGAAAATAAATCCGGATTCCGGCGCCATACCGCAGATGTTTTACGTCTACGCGCCCGTTTCGAACGTGAACGGAGTAAAAATAAAGTTATACGGCGGATACAACGGGGCGACAACCTTCATGCGATCCATTTCCAACGGTTCCTATTGGGTCACCGCGAACGCGCAAAACCTTGCGACATGCGGCAGCGTGACGGACGGGGCGTCCACATCTACGCAAAACGTAAGCCGGACAATGGAATTCCTTGCGCTTTTCGATGTAAATTTTCAAAAGAAAGATTTCGTAACCGGCGCGGCGGCGCAGGGAGACGGCACATTCGAAGGGGCGGTATACGGTCTTTACAGCGCTGCGGCGAACGGTTCCTACGCAAAGGACCAACTGGTCTTATCGGCGAAAACCGGCGCGACCGGAAAGGCCGCGTTCAACCGCGTCCTTTGGGGGCAATACTATATCAAGGAGATCACGGCGTCGGCCGGATATATGCTGAATACCGGCGCGATCCCAATCAATCCGGATACGATGGCCGACGCAAATTATGCGGTTTCCGCAGACGGCACGGAGGTTGTTCAAAAGCAGGCGATAGAATTCCGAAAGCTGAAGCTGGATGAAGAAAGCGATGTGATTGCGCCTATCTCCGGCGTAGGGTTTTCCGTTTATCTGATCTCCGATCTCTCGAAAGTAAAAGGCGGGGAAATCGTCAAGCCCTCCGGCGGTTGGCAGGCGTCCCGGTTTGCCGACTATTTCAGAGACCGGGAGGTTTCGGGCGAAACGCGGGCAAAAGCGGACGGCGTCGTTACGCCCGAATATTTTTCCGATGCGGACGGGCTTGTCAAAACAGCCGAGCTGCCGTACGGGGATTATCTGATCGCGGAGACGACGCCGAACCCGGCCTACGCCAAAATCGCGCCGTTTATTGTCCAAATAACGAGGGACGCGAGCCAGGATCCCACGGCGACGGCGGGTGAGCCGCGCCCCCCGGTCCGGCCCGCGGGCCTTTACGGCGGGATGCTCGATCAATATCTTGAAATGCCGCTGGGCGTCGTCAAGATAGACCGCGATACCGGGCGGGGCGTCTTTAAGGACGCGGCGTTTAAAATATGGAACGTCGACAAAAATGAATGGGTGACCCAAAAGGTCACCTACCCGACGATCATCACGTACGGCACGGACGAAAACCCCTATCGCATCGATCCGCAGACGGGTTTTTTGATCCTGCCTCAGCCTGTTGCGGTCGGCACGTACAGGATTGTCGAAACAGAGGCCCCTTCGGGTTACGTACTTCCCGAAGCTGACGCGGCGGACACCGGCGGCTACTGTGACCACGAAGGGGACGGCAAACTGTACACGCCGGATAGGGCCTCCTATACGCCGGCCCCGGCAAATGGCGTCACGGTCGTCATCGGTTCGGACGAAGCCGTTTGGAACGACGCGCTCGGCGCCTTTGTCGTATACGGGACCATTGAAGACGCGCCGCAAAAGGGGCACCTCAACATCCATAAGGATAAAGAGCTTCCGCTTGACGACCAGATGGAAAGCAGGGATGATCCTGCCGCAAAATTTTCGGATTCGCCTGTGAAATGGACGAGGCACAGTGCCGGTTGGCAGACCGCGCCCATGGAAGGCGCGGCGTTTAAGCTGTTTGCGAAAGAAGATATTCTTACGCAGGACGGGCATGCCGCCGTGCTTTACGCGGCGGATTCCGAAATCCCCGTATATCTTGAGAAGGACAGCGTTTATACGGCGAAACCGCCCGCCGGCAGCGGAAGCCCGGTTTCTATCGCCACCGACGCAAACGGCAACGCGGCGGTGAAAATGCTCCCGATCGGCAAGTATATGCTGAAGGAAATTTCGGTTTCACCGGACGATATGCGTCAAACCGGCGACGGCGTTTTTTATGGCGCCTATACGGTCGGTTATGAAAAAGAAATTGCTGTTACCGGCGCTGACGATACCGCGAAGATGGACGAAAAATCGGTTTGGTATCAGGAAAACCCATTTGTATTTGTGAACGTGAAGCCACTCAACATTTGGAATTTGGGCCGGATATGCCTGCACAAAGAAGGCGATGCGCCGCAGGCGCCGTATATCGATGAGAACGGAAATATCCGGTTTCCTTATGAAAAGGAACCGCTTGAAAATGTCGAATTTGAGGTCATCGCAAACGCGGATATAACCGATATCAACACAGGCGAAACCATTTATCGTAAAGGCGCCGCCGTAGCGGTGATCGTTACCGATGAAAACGGAAACGCCTGCGTGCGCGATTTGATTCCCGGAGACTATATTCTCCATGAAAAAACACCGCCGAACGGATATTTGCCCGTTGCCGACCGCGTCTTCGCAATCAGCGAGCGCAATTCGCACGATGACGATTTTTCGTTTATGACATGGGACCTCACGGATGTTTATCGAAAAAACTCTATCGGAGTCGAAAAGACCGACCGGCTTACGGGCAGGCTGCTGGCCGGCGCGGCATTCGGCCTTTATGCGGCGGAAGACATCCGTACGGGTCCGCCTATGGATAGCGCCGCTCTTGGAAATCCGGTCATTGAAGCGGGTACGCTCATTCAAACGGCCGCAACCGGGGAAAACGGAAAAGCGGTTTTCATGAATCTTCCGGAAGGCAAATATACCGTGCGGGAGATAAAGGCGCCGGACGGATTTCTCGTCAATCTGCTCTGGGCGCCGGAAGTGACATTGGCGTACGGCGGCAATGACGAAATTCCTTTCACTGAAACGCTCCGCTGCATGGATGAGGCCGGCCCGGCCACACCGCTCAAAGCATCCGTTCCGGAGACACCGGCGCCTGCGGAGATGCCGAAGACGGCGGACGGGTTCCCTCTACTGCCGGCCCTTATCGTACTCAGCCTTGCTATCGCCGGGCTTCTCGCGCTGCACTTCACATGGCGGCGGAAAAGACACGCGGGGTAACGGACATTTCCCAAACGAAAAGGAGGGTATTTTTGATGGCCACAACACTTGACACATATTTTGTGCGCACATATAATGTGTGCAGGAGGTATAATGCTATGAAAAATATCACACTCGCGATTGATGAAACGCTGTTGAAGCGGGGGCGTTCGTTTGCACAGCGCAGAAATATGTCCTTCAATGCTTTTGTGCGCGATTTAATCGAAAAAAACGTTCAGGAAGAGCCTGCGCAATGGGCAAATGAATTATTCGCGCTGATGGACGCAGCCGAACCAAGGCCTAACCCTTCGGGGTGGAGCAGAGAGGAATTGTACAGGGTATGACGGAATGAGAAAAGTTTTTCTTGACACAAATATTTTGGTGTATGCGCTTGATTCGACAGAGTCTGGCAAGCAGGCGCGCGCAAGGCAAATTATTTTCGAAACGGCAAATAGCGTCGCACTTGTGGTGTCTACACAGGTTGTGCAAGAATTCTACAATGTTGTGACACGCAAATTCGGCGTCGAAAAACTTAAAGCGAAAAGAATCATTCGGGCGTTTACGGGAATTGAGATCATAACGATCGATATGCAGATGATCGAAAGTGCGATCGACATCAGTATCCTTTCGGATCTTTCCTTTTGGGACAGCCTCATCATCGCAGCGGCCGAAACGAGCGGCTGCCACGAGCTTCTTTCCGAAGATCTCAATACGGGACAGTCTGTGAACCGCGTCAAGATCATCAACCCATTTGACACCAAGTTGGGGTTGCCCTATACTGGAAAATGAAAATAATAAAGAAAATATTGATTAAAAAAGAGGATTGAAATGCAAGAGAAAAATATCATCACACTGACAAAGGGAACACTGAATCAGACGGACGGCAAGGGCTGCGGCGAATGCCAGACTTCCTGCCAATCCGCCTGCAAGACGTCCTGCACGATCGCCAATCAGGAATGCGAACAGAGCGTCACGGTCAAACGCCCCCGGTAAACCGATACGATCCATCTATACCGATTTCAGGATCTGAATATCCTGCTTGACGTAAACAGCGGCGCCGTCCATATCGTAAGCGAACGTGTGGCGGCGCTGCTTGCGTTCTTCGA
>WRFF01000130.1 GCA_009778945.1 Clostridiales bacterium
CGCCGCCCGCAAGAACCGCCGCGATCTGCGCAATGCCCACCCGGGTCGCCCGGATATCTTCGGAATCCCCGGGATCGTCCACATTCGCGCCCGCCGCTTCGCCGCCCGCGAGGGCCGCGCAAATCAACGCGCGATGGCCGAGGCTCTTGGACGGGGGGATCTTTACCGTTCCCGCAGGGAAACGGTCTATTATTTTCTCAGAATCGCTTGTCTTCAAATCGCTCGTTGTTAAATCGTTTATCATAAGATTATTCATCATCGAATCACTCATCGCCGGATCGTCTATCGTTGAATCAGTCGCCACAGAGTCACTCATCATGGACTTACTCGTCACATGCAAACTCCGAAAGCCGCGCTTCCAGTTCGTCAAATTCCATCGGGTGAACAAAAGCTTCTCCGATTCGCCGTAGCAGGATCACGTCGACCGAGTGCAGGACAGCCTTTTTATCCCCGCGAATAAAAGACAGCAGATCCGCCGCGGATTCCTCGAACAGCAGCCCGTAGCGGGAAAGCGCCTGATCCATTCGCGCCGCTGTGCCGGGTTCCGTTACGCCGAGACGCTCGCCAAGCGCGCAGGCGATGCGCAGGCCGCACGCGACCGCCTCTCCGTGCGTGTATTTTGAATAACCGTATTTCACCTCGATCGCGTGGCCGAAGGTATGTCCGAAATTCAGCAGCTTGCGCAGGCCACCCTCAAACTCATCCGCCTCTACGACATCCCGCTTGATGCGTATGCAATCCGCGATGCGCGCCTCCGTCGCCGCATGAACGCCCTGAGGCGTTTCCGCAAGCGCGTTAAACAGGGGCGCTGACTTGATCGCGCCGGTTTTCAGCATTTCCGCCATACCGGAAGCGAATTCCCGTTCCGGAAGCGTCGCGAGAAAGGCGGGGTCAATCAGCACAAGCGAGGGCTGATGAAAAGCCCCGACCAGGTTCTTCCCCGCGGGGATGTCCACCGCTGTCTTGCCGCCGACCGACGAGTCGATCATCGCGAGGAGCGTCGTCGGGATCTGCACCACCGGCACGCCGCGCATCCAACACGCCGCCGCGAAACCCGCCAGGTCGCCGACCACGCCGCCGCCGAACGCGATCACAAGCCCGCCGCGCGAAAGATGTTCCTCCGCAAACCGGTCGAATACGCCGCCGAGCACAGCGAGATTCTTGCTCGCCTCCCCCGGCTCGATCAGAACAGGAGCCGCCTCCGGAAACTGTTCCCGAAAGCGGGCTCCGTACAGTTCCCATACGATCCGGTCACTGATGCAAACCACACGCTCGCCTGGCTTGGCAAACGGCCGCACCTGCCCCGGTATCCCGCCGTCCACGAAAAACCCTTCTTCCACGAGCACGTCATACGCGCGCTGCGATGTTTTTACGGTGATTTTTTCCATGCGGATATTTTACCATAACCCGCAATCTACCCGCGCCACGTCCTCGCAAATAAAATCGAAAAAGCGCCGGGTAATCCACAAAACGCAGCAACACACTTTGAGCTTTGGCAACTTTCACATTTGAACAGGCTCATTTTGTCACAGAAATCATACGGCTTGTGACAAAATCAGACCGTCCCCAATTTCGCCTGTAATTTCCTGGCCTACTTCGCCACCGGGTATTCGTTGTGCCCGCTCAATAGCAAGACCCGCATCCGGCCAGAAAAGATCGCATAGGCGATAAGCTTTTCTTTTTTGGGGTTTGGCGGATTTCCCAAGATTGATCCGCTTGTTCAGCTCAGGCATAGGAAGCCCGTAACCCGTTATGATGTTAATGACGAACAACTTTAAATTTCTGCAAAACGCAAGCATGAAAATGACATAAAACGCTAAATTGTCACTATGGAGCATGAAATTCGGGATTTAGTGACAATTTGCCCGGTTCTGGTCGCGACAGTTATGGGATTTTGTCACTATGGAGCATGAAATTCGGGGTTTAGTGACAATTCGCTTGATCCGGACAGTTTAAATGGGCACAAACGAAGGAAAAATGGCATTGTAACAATATTTTGTGAAAACTCAACTAAACGACAGAGCAACGTTATGTACCATAAATGCAAACACTGAACATTTTTTCGTACGTACAATTCAAGGCTCTCTACGCATTCTGCATTTCCGGCAGGTGCTTCCAGTATCGCGCAGGCAGGAAGCGGCGCTGGCAGGCGGGATTGGTGCGCTCCTTGATGGCCATCGCGTCGAAATACCGCTTCCATAACGTACGGAATGAATCCTCTTCCGCAGAAAACGCGAACTTCGTATCCGCGGGAAGCGGCGCGATCTTCCATTCCTTATTGTAGGCGAAGAGCGCTTTTCCGCGGCGCAGGTCGTGGATCAGGAACGGATCCCAGCGGAAGCGGTCCGCGAAATGCGGCGCAATGAACTCCAGTATGTCGTTATCTGGTTCTATAGACGCGTACAGCAGGTTGTTCCCGAGCGACGAGAAGCGAAGGATACCGCAAAACCGGTGCGCCTCCGCCCCAAGCCGCTGTTCCGCCTTTTGCACCGCGAGCACGACCGGATCGCCGTGCAAAAGGCGCAGCCGCCCACCGATCCGAAAACCAAGACGGATATAGCGCAGCATCTTCATCTCCTTCTCCGGTTCGTTCGTACGCTGCACCCGGTACAGCCGCTCCGCATCCCACACAGAGATCTTGCGTTCGATCGCCTCCAAAACGCGTGCGGCCTTCTCCGCGTCCGTCTCCACCGTCTGGCCGTAGCGCAGCAGATCCAGTTGATAGTCCCCGTCCGCAGCGCAGATCCCCTCGGCCCGTTCCGAATAATAATCATGCCAGACGCAGGTCAGAAATCCTTCAAAGCTCTTGTCGTACAGATAGTTCATTTCCCGCGCTCCAAACGGCCGGCTCTTTCCGCGTACCCAAAACAGCCGGTCCATTCAGCGTATCCCACAACGAAATCTGCGGTGGGACGCCGCTGCCGAGCGAGTCGCGCAGCGTCCGCTCGTCCAGCAGAAGCTTTTCCCGGATCGCCACCGGTTCCCGTTCCTTTCCGCCGTAATACTTTCCGCGGCAGCTCAGGAAGAAGCGCGCGCGCTTCAGCACGACGCCCATCTTTTTCAGATCGTCATAGCCGACGGAGGCGATGCGCCGCTGTCGCAGGATGCGCAGCGCCGATACGGTTCCGACGCCCGGAATGCGAAGGAGCTCCTCCTCCGAGGCGCGGTTGACTTCGATCGGAAAGAGTTCCAAATGGCGCAGCGCCCAGCAGACCTTCGGGTCGAGGTCAACGTCCAGATCCGGCTGTTCGGGCGTGAGGATCTCATCCGCGGTGAAACCGTAGAAACGCAGGAGGAAATCCGCCTGATACAGGCGGTGCTCGCGCTTCAGCGGCGGCGGCGTCAGCAGGGGCGGCAGTTCCGGCGCGGCGGCGAGCGGGATATAAGCGGAGAAATACACGCGTTTCAGCGCGAACCGCCGATAGAGCGCTTCGGACAGTTTCACAATCTCAAGGTCGCTTTCGGGCGAAGCGCCGATGATCATCTGCGTCGTTTGCCCTGCCGGCGCAAAACGCTCGCGGTACCTTCCCCGCGGCGCTGTCTGAAGCCCCCGTCCGGAGTGCGCCGAACCCTGTACAGCCGAAGTTCCGCCCCGGGCAAACCCGGCTCTCATCAGCTGATCGATCGCTTCTGGCGTCCCCGCGCGCCCCGCCAATTCGCGCAGATCGTCGTAGCAGCCGTCTCCGACGCCTGCGGAAGAGCCCGCCGGGCGAAGCCTCCCCCGGTTCCCCGCCGCTTTCAGCGTCTGCTGCTCCCGCTGCGCCTGCAATATCTGGCGCATCGGCGAAAAAATCCCTTTCGGTTTTTTCTGAGGCGCGAGCAGGCCGAGGCTTTCGGAGGAAGGCAGCTCCACATTCACGCTGAGCCTGTCGGACAAAAGGCCGAGCTGCGTCAACAGTTCCGCGGAGACGCCCGGGATGATCTTCGCGTGGATATACCCCGCGAACCCGTGCGCCTCGCGCAGCAGCCACAGACATTCGATCATACGCTCCGCCGTATTGTCCGGCGACCTCAGCACCGCCGAGCTGAGGAACAGCCCCTCGATATAATTGCGCCGGTAGAACCCCATTGTCAGCTCCGCGAGCTCCCGCGGCTCAAACGTGCGCCGCGGCCCATCCGCCGAGCGGCGGTTGACGCAGTATTTGCAGTCATAGGCGCAGTCGTTCGACAGCAGCACTTTCAGCAGGCTCAGGCATCTCCCGTCCGCCGTCCACGTATGGCAGATCCCAGCACAGGCCGCGTTTCCGAGCCGCCCGATGTTCATGCGCGCCGCCCCGCTGCTCGAGCAGGAGACGTCATATTTGGCGCCCTCTCCGAGCACCGTCAATTTTTCCAAAAGCTTCTCTTCCATAATGATGCACCATATGTTCGCGAATATTTGTTCTCATTCTATCACAAGGAAAATACATATACAAGGACTCAGTATGAGAAAATTCAAGGAACTGCATCTGGGAAAATTACATACAAAAACCGCCCCGCCGAAAAACCGGGGAGCGGTACGTTACGAATATCTTTTGGTCAATCCTCTGTCAGAGGCTTATCCTTGTATTCCGCGTAGATCTCGGGCAGGATCGCCGCGAGGTTGGAATACTCGACCACATTGTGGAAAGCGAGCCCCATCGGCGCCTCGATCGGAATATGTACGAAAGGCGGCGTTACATTATAAGCCTTTCCTTCGACGATGCGCGCGCCCATCCAAAAGCGCGTGCGGAACTCGATCCCGCCTTCGATCTCGCGCATGGTGTGCATCATGACGGCGGGCGATTTGAACCCCGCGGGCGCGAGCCGAAATTCGCTCGTGCCGTAGCCGCCGACGATCTCTTTCGTCGGGGAGTTCTTATACTTGTCCATGTCAAAGCCCATATCGCAAACTTTGAGGAAGCGGATCACGATATTTTCCTCCCCGCCGCCCGTGTTCTCGACGACGAAGTGGGCGACATCCGTAAACTTGTCCGCAAGCGGCACGTCCGGGTTCGCGAGCTTCCTGCGATCCTGGCCGGAGACCGCGATGGCGGTATGAAACGGAGGGCACCAGATGCGGTAACGCAGATTGCCGCCGGCCGCATGCCAGGCAAACCACCATCGCATCA
>WRFF01000131.1 GCA_009778945.1 Clostridiales bacterium
CGGCATCCAAAAGAGCGAAAGGCCGGTCTCCGCCTCGAACTCCACGTTCGCGGTGCCGCCGCCGAACTGCGGCGTGAACAAAGTCCCCGAAGTCGCGCTTTTCTGCAGGGCGTGAAGGTTTGGCGCGATATCCTGATCCTGATCGCTCGTATAAGGGTATACGTCCTGTATCTTCGAGGGATCCGCAAAAGACTCGTTCAGGATGAAGACAATATCCGTATCGAGCGATTTTAAATCTGTTCTCCCTTTGTTTCCGGCTGCGGCCTGCGCCTTGTAACGCGCGACGATATCCGCCACGGCCTTTTCGGAATATCCTTCCGGTTCGGCTAGATTGCCGTTGGTCATATTGCTGAGAAACCCGGCGACGAAACCGTTGAGCCCGTAATTTTGGTTCTGGTTCCACGCGATAAAATCAAATCCGATTTTTTTGGCGGCCGCGGAATCAGGCTGCACAAAGACATTGGAAAGCGCCATGAACGCGATGACGGCGCAAACCGCGATCACGATGCGCACGCCCGCGGTGCGCATGATCCGGATCACTTTTTTATTTTCCTGACTGTACCGTCCCGCCTTGTGTCTGGCGCGCACGATCAGAAAAGTCATAAGCGCGCCTACAGCCAGTATGACGCCGATGATAATCCACTGCTTCGCCACTTCGTGCGGATCCGCCATGGACTGTACCTCGTTGAAATTTCCGGCGCCCGTTACGATGTCGCTTGGGTAAAGATTCTCGCCGCGCGCCGCAAATTTCGCCCGGTTTGCGTAAGTGATGATCATCAAAAGCCCCAAAAATATGCTGCCTCCCAAAAATACGTTGCCCACCACCGCCGAACAAAATACGATTATGCAGAGCAGCACCGTCGCGCTGAAGAAAAACAGCGGTCTGTTTGCAACTAAAAGCCCGGAATACCCGACCCGGTACTGGATGAAATATTCAAACGCGATGGCTAAGAGAACGGCGATCACCGCCGAGGCTATCACATAGCCCTTTCCGAAGAAAAGGCTGTGCCCGGATCCGATTTTATTTTCTTTCACTATTCCTTCTTTCACTTCCCCCAATATCTTCTTGTTTTAACAGCAGGTCGAACATATTGATCGTCATCTCAAAGTTCTGCCGGTTCTGCCCCACGATCGTATTGAGGATAAGGCCGCAGATGAACGACAGGACGCCCGCGAGGAAAAGAAATCCGGACGCGATCAGCGACAGCCCGTGCGGCACTTCTCCGGTCACAAAATACAGATAGACCATCGGCAGGAAAATCGCGAGGGTCAATAGAAAGAAGACGATCGCAATGATGCCGAAAAACTGCAGCGGCTTATAATTCTTGTACAGGATCGCGATGGTCTTAAGCACTTTCACGCCGTCGGTAACCGTATTGAGCTTGGAAACGCTCCCCTCGGGCCGATCCCGGTAGCCGACGGGGACTTCGGCTAAGTTCATATTTTTATTCAGGGCGTGGATCGTCATCTCGGTCTCGATCTCAAAGCCCGTGGACAGCACCGGAAACGTCTTTACGAACAGCGGGGAGAAAGCCCGGTATCCAGTCATGATATCGGTCACGTTTCCGTGGAAAAGCCGGTTCACAAGCTTGCGCACGGTTTTGTTCCCCGCGTTGTGGAACTGCCTCTTGTTCTCCGTGAAATAAGTCGACGAAAGGCGGTCCCCCACGACCATATCGGCGCCCTCGTTCAGGACGAGGTCCACCATCGTACGCGCGTTTTCCGCCGGATAGGTGTCGTCGCCGTCGATCATAAGGTAACAGTCCGCGTCAATCTCCCGGAACATCGTGCGGATCACATTGCCTTTGCCCTGCTTGCGTTCGTAACGCACGATAGCACCCGCGGCCCGGGCGATTTCGTCCGTACCGTCCTTGCTGTTGTTGTCGTACACATAGATGTCCGCCTCCGGCAGCGCGGCCCTGAAATCCCGGACAACCTTTTCGATGGTCTGGGATTCGTTGTAGCAGGGGATCAATACGGCAATACTCATCTCAGATTTCCTCCATTACGAACGCGGTTCACGGACCTTTTCACCGAAGCCGTCCAAAATATCCTGCACCAGGAAGCGCGGACGCGCCTTGGTTTCCAAATAAATCTTTCCGATATATTCGCCGATAATCCCGATCGCGAAAAGCTGCAATCCGCCAAGCGCCCAGATAGACACAACGGTGGACGCCCAGCCGGGTACGATCACGCCGGTGAAATACTGCACGATGAAACAAATGGCGACAACGATGGCGACAATGAAAATCACGATTCCAAGACCGGCGATAAGGCGGATCGGTTTGATGGAAAGCGACGTCACGCCTTCGATGGCGAAAGCGACCATTTTCCCAAACGGGTATTTGCTTTCCCCCGCGACGCGCTCCCCGCGCTCGTATTCGACCGTTGCGGACGGGAAGCCCATAAGCGGCACCATGCCGCGCAAAAATAGATTGACTTCGTGATACTCCGCGAGGCCGTCCAGCGCCCGCCGGCTCATAAGCCGGTATTCGGCGTGATTGTAGACAGCTTCCACGCCGAGACGCTCGAGCAGCCGGTAAAAGGCAAGCGCGGTCGAACGCTTGAACGCCGTATCCTTTTCGCGGTTGCCGCGCACGCCGTAGACGATGTCATTGCCCTCCGCGTATTTGGCCAGCATCGCGTCCACCGCGTCGACATCGTCCTGCAGGTCGGCGTCCATCGTGATCGTAACGTCGCAGCGGTCCTTGACCGTCATCAGCCCCGCAAGCAGCCCGTTCTGATGGCTCCAGTTGCGGCTCAGATTGATGCCGGAAAACAGTTCGTCCCCTTCGTGCAGTTCCCGGATAATTTCCCACGTCCGGTCCTTTGAACCGTTGTTGACAAAACAGACCCGGCTGTCGGACGCAATCACATCCGACGCTACGAGCGCTTCCATCTTTTCATGCAGCCGCGCCGCCGTCAGCGGCAGGGCTTCTTCCTCGTTATAACAGGAAATCACAATATATAGTCTGGCCGTCATACTTGTTCCTTATAATACCTTGGGGAACTCAATTCCACCTTAATTTCTTGATTATACCATACCGATTCCTGTATACTAACATAATGGAAAATGGAAACAAAATGACATCTCCTCAAAAGGCTTTTCTTCCGGCATTCTGCGGCATCCTGCCGTTTCTTTGCTTCTTTATCATCTTTCTGGTCCTGCTCCTTCCGATACAGCTTCGCGGCAGTTCAGATGACACCGCGCATATCGACGAGATTATGAATATGGGGATCCCCGCGTGGATCAAGATGCGCGCGGTGACCTGGCAGCCGCGGTTTGCCAGTGACCTGGCCTTTGCCATACTCCTGTTCCGCCTGCCGCTTTGGAAGGTGCTGAACGCGGCGGTGATGAGCGTGCTGCTCTGGATCGTCACACGGACGGCTTTCTATGGGGACGGCGTACGGCCTGCGGATCAGCCGGAGAGCGCGCGGGGCGCGCATGCGCGTCTGACGGCACTCGCGGTCTTCGTCTGCCTGTTCTTCTTCCTGGTCCACCCGAACGTGATTACTTCCGGTTCGGTTTGGTTCACAGGCTCGTTCTATTATCTCTGGCCGACAACAGCCATGCTGCTCGGGCTCTCCCCGTTTCTGCTGGCTCTGTATGGCAAGCGTCTTCCTTTCCCCTATGTCCTGACGCCGATTTGCATCCTCTTCAGCCTCTGCGCCTGTTTCATAGAACAGACAGCGGCTGTACAGATCGGAGTCTCCTTCCTGGTGCTGCTGCGTTTCGCCGTGAAGCGGGAGCGTGTTTCCCCCGCGCTGTTTGTACATTTCATTCTGCTGCTTGCAGCCAGCGCCGTATTTTTCTATTTGGACTTCTTTTCCACGCGCGCGCATCTGGCGGAGCTGCCGCTCTTCCCTGAATTCGCAAACTTCTCTTTCATGGACAAACTGCTGCTTGGCGTGAACGTCTATACCACGCATTTGCTGCATATTTCCAACATCCTCTTCACGGCGCTCGCCGCGTTTTCCGGCTGGCTGGCATATCGCCGGAGCAAGCACGACGCGCCGCGGAGCCGGAAAGCGCTTCGTTTTCTGTTTTTCCTGCCCGCGGCCTGGGCGCTCGTAAACGCTCTTCCGCTGCCCTGGGGCTATACAAAGATGACCTTCGAAGCGCTTGGAGGAAGGCCCGGCGCCCTCGGCTTCGGCGTCCCAGGCTGGCTGGGCTTTCTCTACGATACGCGGCCGATGGCCGCTTCGCCGGCGCCGGGCGCCGTCGCTCTGGCTGTCCTTGCGGTCCTTTGCGTACTGAGCCTGTTTTATCTGCTCTATAAGGCGTTTCCGGCCACGCGCGACCGCTTTCTCGCTTGTGTACTGTATCTGGCGTCCTTTTTCGCCGGCATTCTTATCGGGTTTTCCCCCTCCATTTGGGCATCGGAAAGCCGCCCGAATTTCCTCCCGAATTTCCTGCTTGTGCTTTTGCTCGCCCTGCTCCTCCGCAGCAGCATGAAAAAACCGGGTCCGGAAGCCCGGGATCCTGCTCCGGCTGCAGCCCTTGACGGCTTTTCGCTCCGGCGGTCACTCCCGGCAAAGATTTTCCTGGGGCTGCTGGCCGTTTTCGCGGTGTATGTCTGGATCCTGTATCACACAACCTTTGCAACAAACGTCTATTGGTGGTACTGATACGGGATTATCGCTCCCCTACAGAAACCTGTCTATAAGCTCTTTTCCGTACCCCGTCAACCGGTACCAGACGCGCAGCGAATCCTCGCCGTGCAGTTCGGTCCGCACTTCTTCCAGGATACCGTTCTCCTTTGAGGTCATGAGGGCCTCCACGGCCCCTTTCCGCGAAAACGCGCGGTAGCGGCCGTAGTCCGGCGAAAGCTCCTCCACGACCGTATCTGCGTCACCTTCCTCATGGTTTGTAAAATAAAGCAAAATCGCGTAATTAAGCGGCTGTTTCATCCTGCGCCCCCTTCCCCTTCATAAGCGAGGCAAACGGGTTGACCGCTATGAGCAGGATCCCTAAAAACATCACGACGGCGCCGATCCACACGATGGGCTGAAGCAGCCAGCCGTCCTCCTTGAAGAACA
>WRFF01000132.1 GCA_009778945.1 Clostridiales bacterium
AGACAAATTGTCACTAAATAACCGAAATCGTGTGTATAGTGACAAAAAATAGCCGATATCGCATGTGTAACGACCAAAAATAATAAATAAACCGGTCTTTTTCGTCTTGTAGTGACATTCCAATAGACCGCAGCGGGTTTCCATGCCTGTTAATCAGCCGAAAAAATAAATAACTCCGCTTTTTTCAAGCATCTGTGACAATTTGGTACCGGGAAGCGTCAACTAATTTATTTTACAGGACTTTTCCGCGGGATCTGTGAGAGCAGGATGCCGGCGAAGATCAGCGCACAGCCGAGATAACTGCGCCCGCTCATGATCTCGTGAATCAGCACCGCGCCGCCCAGCGCAGCGAAAACAGATTCCAGCGAAAAGATAACCGACGCTTTTGCGGGCGCGACGTCGCGCTGCCCGACGGTTTGAAGCGTATAGGCCACGCCGACCGACGCGATGCCGCGAAACAGCAGAGGGAAGGCGGCGCCGGAGAGCGCGGCGGCTGTGATCGGTTCGCCGGTTACAATCGCCGCGATCAGGCAAAAGCCTCCGCAAAAAAGAAACTGCAGGAAGGAAAGCTTCAGCGGATCGGCGTGCGCGACAAACCGGTCGATCGTGAGGATATGGAGTGCCCAGAAAAACGCGCCGGCGAAGAGCAGGGCGTCGCCGCGCCCCATGCCGCCGAGTCCGCCGGGCGGCACGGAGAGGAGATACAGGCCGATGACGGCAAGCGCCGCCCCGAACCAGATGAAAAGCCCTGCGGGGCGTTTCAGAAAGATACCGAAAATCGGCACGATGATGATATAGAGGCCTGTGATAAAGCCGGACTTTCCGGCGGAACCTGTCCCCTCGACACCGAACTGCTGGAGGTTGGCGGCGCAAAAAAGGATCGCGCCGAGGATCGCGCCGTAGGGGAGAAGCGGCTTCCATTGCGTCCATCTGGAAGTTCTTTCATTTGCGCCTGCGGATGCCAAAAGGGGCAGGCCCCTGCGGCTCACGTGAACGTGAAGCGCCGCAGGGGCCTGCCCCTTTTGGCACCCTCTCTTCGCTCCGCGTGAGGAAAGCGCGAGTACCGGCAGCAAGCTCGCTGCGCCGATGAGAAAGGAAATACCATTAAAGGTGAAAGGCTTTACATAGTCCATGCCGACGACCTGCGCGACAAAAGAAACGCCCCAGATCAGGGACGCTGCAAACAGACAGAGAGTCGCTTTGGCCGTTCTCGTTTTCATTGATGCAGAATGCTCTTGAGGAACTGCTGCGCGCGCGGGTTTTCCGGGTTCGTGAAGAAATGCTGCGGCGTGCCGGTCTCGAGGATCTCGCCGTCCGCCATGAAGAGCACGCGGTTTGCCGCCTCGCGCGCAAATCCCATCTCGTGCGTCACGACAAGCATCGTCATGCCGTTCTTCGCGAGATCAACCATAACGTGCAATACGTCCTCGACAAGTTCGGGATCGAGCGCGCTCGTCGGCTCATCAAACAGCATGATCTCCGGCTCCATCGCAAGCGCCCGCGCGATCGCGACGCGCTGTTGCTGGCCGCCGGAAAGACTCGAAGGGAATTCGTCGAATTTATCGGCGAGCCCAACCCGCGTCAGCAGACTTTCCGCGATATCCGAGGCGTCTTTTTCTGAAAGTCCTTTCACGTTGACCGGCGCGAGCATCACGTTTTGCTTCGCCGTCCTGTGCGGGAAGAGGTTGAAGCGCTGAAAGACCATTCCCATTTTCAAAAGGATGCGCGTGCGGTCCTCCGGCGCAAGCTTGTGCTGCGAATGTCCATGCTCTCGTTTTTCAAACAGCTCTTCATCGATATAGATTTCGCCGTTCGTGAGTGTTTCGAGCCCGTTCAGACAGCGCAGAAAGGTGGATTTCCCCGAGCCGGACGGGCCTATAACAGCGACGACTTCGCCTTGTTCTATGGCCGCGCTTACGCCGCGCACCGCTTCCGCTCTCGCGAAAGTTTTGGAGATATTCACCGCCCGGATGATCGCCATGCTCTTCCTTCTGATTCCTTTCTTATTCGTACACCGAGTATTTCTTTTCCACCCGGTTGAAAATCGTCATAAATACACCCGACAGAATCATATAAATGATAAACGTTGGGATGAATACGACCACGCTCGCGCGGTTCGAAGCGATATTTTTCGCCGTGAAAGTCAAATCATTCAGCGCAATGATCGCGACAAGCGAGGTATCCTTCAGCGTCATGACAAACTCGTTGCAGATCGGCGGGATCAAGCGCCGATACGTTTGCGGGATCACCACAAGCCGCATGGCCTTCCCATACGAGAGGCCGAGCGAACGCGCCGCCTCCATTTGCCCCTTGTCGATCGACTGAATCGCCGCGCGGATGTTCTCTGCGAGATAGGCGCCGATATTCAGCGAGAAGGCGATAAACGCGGCTGTCATCTGGTCTTTGATATTGAAGGCCGGTATGATCATCGGCAGGGAATAATAAATGAAGAACAACTGCAGGAGCAGCGGCGTCCCGCGGAAGAAAAACACATAGCCGGTCGCAGGCAGGCGAAAAATCGGATTTTTTGAGATCTTTCCGAGCGCCATAACTATGCCAATGGCAGTCCCCGCCAACATGGAGGTCACGGTCAGTTCAAGCGTGATACCGGCGCCTTTCAGCAGCGCCGGCATCCAGTTCATGATCTGAATAAGTACGCTATTCATTCAGCCAGTTAACTTGTTCAGGAACAAACTTCATCATGTCTTTAAACTCCCAACCGCACGGCCTTATTTGCCCGCAGCCGTTACAATGCAGAGGCGATTTTCTACATAGGGCTTCGTCAAAAGGTAATTCGCCTGCCGATCCGGCGTGATGCTCACCGAAGAGATGATGCAGTCGTACTGGCCTTTGCCCAGGCCCGCGAAGATGCCGTCCCATGCCGTGTTCACAAACGTAACTTTGAGTCCGAGCAGTTTGCCGATCTGGTTCGCAACGTCAATGTCAAAACCGATCAGCGTCTGGCCGTCCGTGTCCGCATATTCCATCGGCGGATAGCCGCCCTCAAGCCCGACCGTCAGCGTGCCCGGAGTGATCGTCGTGAAATCCTTCGGAATCGTCGGCTGCGCCGTTACGTTGCGCAGGCCGGCCGTAAAATCATCGCCGAAATCCTTGTTCGCGAACCCTTTTATAGTGCCGTCATAATACATCGTGTCGATCGCCGCTTCGATCGCCGCTTCCAGTTTTTCCGAACCTTTCGCGAGGCAGATGCCCATCGGTTCACCCGTGCTGTTCGTCCAAACGCGCTGGTAATCCGTGTTGTCCTTCGTATAATAAGAAGCCACCACGCTGTCCACATAAACCGCGTCCACGCGTCCGAGTTTCAGGTCGTCGAAGCACTGCGTGATTTTTTCGTAACGCCGCACGTCGACATTCTTGATCGTGCCGTCCGCAACCATCTTGTCGATGCTGTCCGCCGCGGTCGTGGCGACCTGCACCGCGATGATATGGTTGGAGAAATCCGTCGGCGATGTGATCGCCGCCGCGGTCCCGCCACCCTTGTCCGCGCTGCCCGTCGCAGCCCCGCCGCTGCTGTTCCCGCCGCACGCCGCAAGCGCGAACGCAAGCACGGCGACAAGACCGATGATGAGGGGTACTCTTTTTTTCATGATATGGCTCCTTTTCTATGCATACTGCTTTCTAACACGTCCCCTTTTGGTTCCGTTTAAAATTTCAAAATAAAAAATTATTGTATCATATCTTTCCCCCACAATCTTTACATATTAAAAAATAAGGTTAAAAATTCGGAGAAAATCCCCTCAATGCAAAAATATATGGAAGCAGTTGCTTCCATATATTTCCAATCTGGTGGATCTTAGGGGGAGAGACTGTGTCAAAACTTAATGTGTAGCATTTTGTGTAAAAAAACCTGCATAAACTATTGAAATTTCAATGGATTTTTGATATAATATCGATATTCAAAGGAGGTTCATATGGACTTTATTGAAGGCGATAGCCGTAACCAGATCACGCTTCTTCCCGATAGCATTGAAGATTATGTTTCCAAGGACAATCCCGTCCGCGTAATTGACGCATACGTCAATCAACTTGATTTTGAGGCACTCGGATTTTCAAAATATCAACCAAATGATACCGGACGCCCTATGTATGATCCAAAGGATCTATTGAAACTTTACATCTACGGATACATGAATCGTATCCGGTCATCACGTCGGTTAGAGCAGGAAACAAAACGAAATCTGGAAGTGATTTGGCTTGTTCGCAAGATATCGCCGGATCACAAAACCATTGCACGTTTTCGGCATGACAATAGCCGTGCGCTAAAGAATGTGTTTCGCGATTTTGTAAAACTGTGCATGAAGATAGAACTGTACGGAAAAGAGCTTGTTGCCATAGATGGCAGCAAATTCAAGGCAGTGAATTCCAAGGAACGGAATTTCAATGATCGAAAACTCAAAGATCGTATTGCGCGCATTGATATTCGTATTGAAGAATATATGCAGGAGCTTCAAATTGGCGACGCGGCAGAAGACTCTGTCGGCAATGAAATTTCTCCTGAAGGAATTGCTCAAATAATCGCGGATTTGTCAGTGCGCAAGGAGCAATATCAGTCGTATGTAGAAGAACTTGCGCGTTCGGGTGAGACGCAGAAATCATTGACAGATCCAGATAGCCGGCTGATGAAAGGGAATGGGAAATTAGATGTTTGCTATAACGTACAAACGGCTGTTGACAGCAAGAATAAGCTGATAGCGGAGTTTGAGGTTACGACCAATGCTTCGGACAGCAATCAAATGACCCCGATAGCAGCGCGAGCGAAAGAAATATTAGAAGTCGACACACTCACGACCATTGCGGCTGCCGGCTATGACAGTGTGCAGGATAGTGTCGACGGGCTTATGCAAGGTATTGACAATCAGGTTGCCGGAACGGATTTTGATGTTTGCATCCCGGCGTTGAACGCACAAGGCCCGGACATCATTTCACATAAAGAAGGTCGTCCTGTGTATTTTGCCGAGAGAAATATTGTCTTGTGCCCGATGGGAGAAGTGCTATATCCCAAAT